>JAEKNW010000247.1 GCA_016838885.1 Candidatus Cloacimonadota bacterium | reverse complement strand
TGAAGGCATATAATATATATATTCCTGAAAATTATGTAGCTTACTTTTGCAAAAGAATATAGTGCTATTCGCAAAGGTCTACTGCATTATTTGGGTTTATTATCATGTTCGAAGAAAACCTTAACACAAAATCACAAACCTTTAACACAAAATCACAAAAATCCACAGAAGGACAAAAAAAGAAAGAAGTCTATCCACAGATTACACGAATTACACGAAGAGGAAGATAAGATGTTTAGCCACCGAATACACTGAATACACAGAAAAGAGGGGAGAATACCTCTTCAGTCGGACGGTGGAGATTCTCTCCGCCCCAAGCTTGAAGCTTGGTTTGTGGAAGCAGGGGTGCTTCCACTCCATAATTACGGGCTCAATCTCTGTAACCATTCACAAAATAATTCGTGTAATTCGGCTTAATTCGAGTTAATTCGTGTGAAGAATCTTTCTCTTTTCAGTGTATTCTGTGTATTCAGTGGCTAATTATTTCTTCTTCTTCTTCTTAATTCTTATCCGTGTAATCTGTGTTCTTCTAATTTTTCATTTTTCACTTTTCATTTTTCATTTATCTTTGTGTTATTCGTGGCCAAATTTCTTCTTCTTCTTAATCAGTGTAAATCAGTGTAATCTGTGGACTATTCTCTTCTTTCTTATCCGTGTTTTTCCGTGTTATCCGTGGCTAAATCTTCTCTTCTTCTTCTTCTTATTTGTGTTCATTCGTGTTATTCGTGGCCAAATTTCTTCTTCTTCTTAATCAGTGTAAATCAGTGTAATCTGTGGACTATTCTCTACTTTCTTATCCGTGTTTTTCCGTGTTATCCGTGGCTAAATCTTCTCTTCTTCTTCCTATTTGTGTACATTTGTGTTATTCGTGGCCAAATTTCTTATTCTTCTTCTTCGTGTAATTAGTGTAATCCGTGGATAGATTCTCTTTGGTTTAACCCGAATGGTGCAGTAGAACTTTGATGAAGAGTGCTAGATTCTTTTAGCAAAATAAGTTACAAAATTTGAAGTCATATAATATATATATTCCTGAAAATTATGTAGCTTACTTTTGCAAAAGAAGATAGTGCTATTCGCAAAGGTCTACTGCATTATTTGGGTTTAATAGCTCTTAGAGAAAACAACTCTTTGTTTGGAAGTTTTCCCACAGCAGATACATTTCCCTTCTTCAGCATCTGCTTCAAAAGGAATATTTCTGATAGTAACTTTCAGATCTTCTTTAATTTTCTCTTCGCAGTCCACTGATCCACACCAGTGAGCATAAGCGAAACCACCGTGGATTTCAGGTTTTTCTTTATTTTCAGGGGTAAAGAAGTTATAGAATTCATCTTTATCATCTATGACTGCCGAGTTTTCGCTTCTGAAATCAAGAGCTTTTTGGTAGATATTATTTTGAATATCATTAAGAATTTCATCTACAGAATTAACAAACTCCTCCCAGCCTAAGCCTTTTTTCTCTTTTGGGTCCAGGTCTCTTCTTCCCATAAATATCGAATTTGCTTCCATGTCACGTTTTCCTATCTCTAATCTGATAGGCATACCGCGTTTAATCCATTTCCAGTTCTTTTCTCCTGAAGTGGCATCTGTATCATCAACTTCGACAATAATCTCTTTGCCATCGAATCTTTTTTCTTTTAGAGCTGAGGTTATTTTTTTGATATATTCTAATATTTCAAGTCTATCCTCATCATTTTTTGCAATAGGGATGATAGCAATATGGGCAGGAGCTATTTTTGGAGGTAGGACTAAGCCGTTATCATCACTGTGAGCCATTATCAAGGCCCCGATCAGACGAGTGGATACTCCCCAGGAAGTGGTCCAGGCAAATTCATATTCTCCATCTTTATTTTGGTATTTGATATCAGATGATTTAGCAAAGTTTTGACCTAAGAAGTGGGATGTCCCTGCTTGTAGTGCCTTTTTATCTTGCATCATAGCTTCGATAGAGAAGGTTGCCACAGCACCTGGAAATCTCTCTCCCTCGCTCTTTTCACCTTTCACTACGGGAACAGCTAAATATTCTTGAGCGAATTTGGCATAAACATCCAGCATTAAGCGGGTTTCAGCTTCTGCTTCTGCTTTGCTTGCATGGACAGTATGTCCTTCCTGCCATAAAAATTCAGCAGTTCTTAAGAACAACCTGGTCCTAAGCTCCCAGCGTACAACATTAGCCCACTGATTTATCAAAAGTGGTAAATCCCTGTAAGAATTAACCCATTTAGCAAAAGATGCCCCTATGATAGTCTCTGAGGTAGGTCTGACGATATAAGGCTCGGCAAGCTCACCTGCTACTTTAAGTCCACCCTTTCCATCATCTTCCAATCTGGAATGAGTAACAACAGCACACTCTTTGGCAAATCCTTCGACATGCTCTGCCTCTTTTTCAAAATAACTTTTTGGAATAAATAGAGGGAAATAAGCGTTTTTTACCCCTGTCTCTTTAAACATTTTATCTAATACTTTTTGAATATTTTCCCATATAGCATAGCCCCATGGCTTGATTACCATACAACCGCGAACATCACTATTCTCAGCTAATTCAGCAACTTTTACTACTTGCTGATACCACTCTGCGTAATCTTCAACTCGGGTTGGTTCTATCGCTGTTCTCTGCTTTTTTGCCATCTTCAGCTCCTTAATTAACTTTATTGCAATTTATCTTTTAAAATATAAGATAATTTGTCAAATAAAAAGAGGAAGAAAAATAATCTATCCACGAATTACACGGATTACACGAAGAAGAAGATCCTTAACACAGAGTTCACAAAGGTAAACACAGAGTTGCACAGAGTTTTAAGAAAGAAGAGCTTAGCCACGGATAACACAGATAAACACGGATAAGAAAGAAGAGCTTAGCCACGGAATAACACAGATAAACAAGGATAAGAAAGAAGAAAACTTAGCCACGGAATAACACAGATAAACAAGGATAAGAAAGAAGAAAACTTAGCCACCGAAAACACTGAATACACTGAAAAGAAGAAATAAGAGCCTTCACACGAATTAACTCGAATTAAGACGAATTACACGAATTATTTTGTGAATGGTTACAGAGATAGAGCCTGTAATTATGGAGTGGAAGCACCCCTGCTTCCACAAACCAAGCTTCAAGCTTGGGGCGGAGAGAATCTCCACCGTCCGAATGAAGAGGCTTTTATCCGTGTTTATCAGTGTTCCCCGTGGCTAAAGTTCTTCTTTCTTCTCTCTTAAAACTCTGTGGAACTCCTCTTACCCTCTGTGTAACTCTGTGTTAAGGATTCTCTCCGTCTCCCTATCTCCCCGTCTCCCCGTCTTTTCGCGGATAGCGAAAAATCTTCTTCTTCGTGTAATTCGTGTAATTCGTGGATAGACTTCTTTCCTTTTTGTGTTCTTTTGTGGATTTTTGTGGTTTTGTGTTTAAATTCTTCTTCTTACCCGTGGCTAAAAATCTTCTATCTTCTTGACATTTATCCCTGCTCAATTAATCTTGTTGAAATAATTATTAAGAAGAGGAATAGAATATGAGAATAGGATTTGGCTATGATGTTCACCAACTTTGTCCAGGCAGAAAGCTTATCTTAGGAGGAGTAGATATTCCCTATGAATTAGGGTTGAAAGGTCATTCAGATGCAGATGTTTTACTACATGCAATTACAGATGCTTTAATCGGTGCCTTAGCCTTAGGCGATATAGGAAAACTCTTCCCAGATACTGATAATCAATATGCCGGGATAGATTCAAGAATTCTCTTGAGAAGAGTATGGCAAATTATCAAAGGTAAAGGTTATATAATAAGTAATATAGATTCTACTATCTGTGCTCAAAATCCCAAACTTCAAAGCTATATCTTTGACATAAGGCATAACATCGCTGAGGACTTAGAGTGCTCTCTAGACCAAATATCAGTTAAAGCTACTACTGAAGAGAAAATGGGAATTAGCGGATCAGAGAAGGGTATGACTGCCTATGCAGTGGTCTTGTTAGAAAAAGTATAACTGGGAGCTTATTTAACTGGGAGCGCCAGAATCCTTGCTGGCATCTTACACTGGGAGTGCGGGCATCTTGCCCGCAAGGCTATTGAAAATAGCCTTTAATAACTGGGGAAGCGGGCATCTTGCCCGCAAGGCTATTGAAAATAGCCTTTAATAACTG
>JAEKNW010000246.1 GCA_016838885.1 Candidatus Cloacimonadota bacterium | reverse complement strand
GGAATATATATATTATATGCCTTCAAATTCTGTAAGTTATTTTGCTAAAAGAATCTGCACTCTTCTCTAAAGCTCTACTGCACCATTCGGGTTTAACCCCAAATAAAAAGTAATAAAAGGATTAACAATGTCAAAGAAAGGACTTCTTCATCATATTGAGCTATATGTCTCAAACTTAGATAAATCTATAGAATTTTGGTCATGGTTCCTGATAGAACTTGGTTATGAATTATATCAAGAATGGGAGCAGGGTAAAAGTTATAAATTAGGTGAAACATATATTGTATTTGTTCAAGTTGAGGAAAAGCACTTAGATCTTTCCTACCATCGTTGTAAGGCCGGATTAAACCATCTGGCATTTCATGCTGAGTCTAGAGAACATGTTGATATAATTACCCAAAAGCTTAGAGAAAAAGAGATAACTATCCTATATGAAGATAAGCATCCTTATGCCGGAGGAGAAGGTTATTATGCTGTCTATTTTGAAGACCCGGAGAGAATGAAGGTTGAGCTAGTAGCTCCCTAAGAGATATAGAACATCTTCTATTATAAGGCTTATCCTGATCTATATCCATAACTTAAAAATAGATATTTGCCTGTTCCACTGATCGAAAAATCAGCTGTTAAACTAATCTCTTCTTTTATTAGTTTGATTAGGTTACTTTGTTCAAGGTGTTCAACATCAGCTTTTAAAAATATCAAAGAGAAAGCATAAATCCCATCCCAAAACCAGTACTCAATCTTAGCATCATAGTCACCAACTTTTAGGTATTTTTCCAAGATTATCTTAGTATCAGGATCAATGCCAACATCTGCAAATTTCTTTTTAATCTCCAATAATTCTAGATCTGTCATAGCTCTTCTCCTTTTAACCCAATAATGCAGTAGAATTTAGGGAAAAAGCGAATAGCACTATCTTCTTTTGCAAAAGTAAGCTACATAATTTTCAAGAATATTTATATTATATGCCTTCAAATTCTGTAACTTATTTTGCTAAAAGAATCTGCAATCTTCCCTAAAGTTCTACTGCATCATTCGGGTTTAAATTACTCGATTATTATAACTAAAAACTAAAAAAAATAACAAAAAAAGAAAAAAAATATTCAAACTAGGTAAATTTATCATATTTGACAAACTTATCTACTTCTCTGCGTAAGGGGATTTTATGTACTTCATCAGGGTAGCCTACTGGAATAGCGCAACTTACATGGCAATCGAGGGGGATTTCAAAGTGTTTCTTAACTTCATTTTTATTCATGTCTGTTATCCAACAAGTCCCTAATCCTAAAGAAAAGGCTGAGAGCATAAAGTAGGTAGCTGCAATATCTGCATCTTGTTCTAAACGAATAGTTTTGGTATTATCAGAAATCACTAAAACCGTCATTGGAGCTTCTTTGATTGGATTACCAGCTCTACCGCGACACTCGCTTAACCAGTGTATATCATCTTTATTTGTAATAACTAGATAGTAGAAGCTTTCACTATTTCGTGAAGTAGGACTATATCGACAGATTTCAAAAACTTTGTTCATAAGCTCCGGTTCTATAGCTTTATCTTTGAACTTCCTAATTGATCGCCTTTCAATTAATGTTTCATCGGCAGATTTAAAGGCAGGTAAGGGGTGAAGAAAGGTCTGAAATTCAATTTTTCTACCATCAGGATCACTAATGTAAAAATGATAAATATTGAATTTCTCATTCACAGCTAAATCTTGAATTACTAAAGGTAAGTATTGTTGATAAGCATTTTCAATAACTTCTTTATTTTGATCAAAGATAGTAATAATTCCTTGAGTCTCTGTTGTATCTGATTGGAGAAAGCCAAGTAACAGATTTCCTTTCTTATAAATATAGCAATTTGGTTGTTCTAGCCAAACTTCCATCATTAAGGTATAGTGATAAAAATGATGGATAATATCTAATGACTTTGTCTTAAAAAATATGATTCCAGACATTATTTTCTCCTTATTCCGATTATTTGGGTTTATATCAACTCTTTAATATCGCCATGCGAGTAGGCGTAAAGTAATCTTTTTAAATCTGTAATTTGTTGTTTAAGAATCTTACCTGTATCTGTGTCTTTAACTCTAATTCTCTCATGAGAGGTCTCTAGGATCGATCTTTGAGAATCGATGTCAATTTTCTGTTCAATTGCCATAGCTTTAGAGACGAATGGTTGATGAGCAGTCAAAGTAAGTCCATGAGAATTAGCGATTAAGGTGTAACCGGCTATTCCTGTAACTTTTTGATAGGCACGAGAGAACCCTCCATCAATGACAACAAGTCTTCCATTTGCTTTAACTGGTGATTCTCCTTTTGCTGTTTTAACAGGAACATGACCATTAAAAATATGAGAAGAATCTGGGTCTAAGCCAAACTCTTCCAAGAGCATTTTACAAGTATTTTCGGAGTTACGGTACTCATAATAAGGATTTTTCTCTTCAGTGTGAGTTTGTTTGTCTTCAATGAATAATCTTTCAAAGGTAGCCATTTTCTTCTTACCAAAAAGGGGAGAGTCTACTCCAGACCAAAGATACCACATGATATCTTCTCCATATTTTTTAGCTACAGGGTCTTTACTCATATAACCCTGACGGGCGATTCTGTCGAATTTATCCATCAGTTTCTTTCCGGTATATTCTTTACCTTGAACAGGTAGTTTCTTAAGAGAACCATCTTCATTTAAAAGAATACAGCCATGGAATAGGAGGTTATTGTTATGCACCTTATAAAGGGAACCTTTGGAATAGAGAAGCTGAATGTGTCTCTGGAGTTTCTCATTAGTGATAAAAGTTTCTCTAAGTTGTTTAGTAATTGCCTTCTCTTCCGGTGTTAGGGCATTAGGATTGGCTGGATTGATAGTGGGGAAATTGCAGCTAGAAAGTTTGTATTTGACCCCATCTAAAGTAATATGACCAGACTCATAATCTATCATTTGTAAGAGAAGTCTGTCATCCATATCAAAGGTTGGTCTACGTTTTATTAACTCAGCTTCTAGTTTAAACTGTAAAATCGTAACAGCTTTGGAGATTTTAGCTAGATTGCAGGCATTCTCAGATACATTATTCTCTTTAGGAAGAAACTCTTGGCAAGGGTCGTCTTTATAGGTATCAAGGGCGAATTTCCAAAGAGGACGTAAATTTATCCCATATCCATCTTCAATAGTATCAATGTTACCATACCTAAAAGACATTCTTAATAAATTAGTAATACAGGCGAGTGAGCCGGCACCAGCTCCCATCCAAAGAATATCGTGATTTCCCCACTGAATATCAAAACTATGATGATTGGCCAACATATCCATAATGAGATGGGGGGAAGAACCTCGGTCAAAGATATCACCTAGAATATGCAAATGATCAATGGAGAATCTTTGAATAAGTTTAGAAATTTCGATTATAAATGATTCAGCTCTGCGAAGCTCAATAATTGTTTTAATGATTTGGTTATAATATTCATGTTTATTCTCACCTTGCTCGTTGAGAAGTTCATCAATGATATAAGCAAATTCAGGAGGAAGTGCTTTTCTAACTTTAGAACGAGTATATTTAGAGGCTGATTCTCGGCATAGCTGAATTAATCTAAAAAGAGTTACAGCATACCAATCATTGATATTAATGTTTTCTTCTCGTTTCTTTTGGAGGATCTCCTCTGGATAATAGATTAAGAAAGTCAGCTCATCGCGTTCTTGAGTAGTGAGAGTTATTTCAAATAGATTTTTAATTTTAGCTTTAATAACCCCGGAGGCATTTCGAATCACGTGTTGAAAGGAATCATATTCACCATGAATATCTGACAAAAAATGTTCAGTTCCCTTGGGCAAATTAAGAATTGCTTGAAGATTTATTATCTCAGCACTAGCAGCAGCTGTTGTAGGAAACTTCTCTGAAAGTAGCCTAAGAAAAGGCAATTCAAATTGACTAATTTGTAAATTAGGCATGCAAACTCCTCTATTAATCATTTTATGATGCCATTTTTATTGAATGAATTTTCTAAGCAAGCTTTTTTTCTTGACTTAATAGATAGAAGAAGAAAAACTAATATTTAAACCCAAATAATGCAGTAGAATTTAGGGAAAAAGCGAATAGCACTATCTTCTTTTGCAAAAGTAAGCTACATAATTTTCAGGAATATATATATTAT
>JAEKNW010000245.1 GCA_016838885.1 Candidatus Cloacimonadota bacterium | reverse complement strand
CGGGGGACCTAGGGGGTGCATCCTCTTCAGTCGGACGGTGGACATTCTGTCCGCCCTCTTCAATCCCCCTCCATGCGGGGGACCTAGGGGGTGCATCCTTATTCTTTAATATCTATCTTAATACTTAATTCTTCCAACTGTTTCAAATCAACTTTTGAAGGAGCTTGGCTCATGAGATCAACTGCTTTGAGGGTTTTAGGGAAGGCAATTACGTCTCTAATTGACTCAGCTCCGGTCATAATCATCACTAATCTATCGATACCCGGGGCAATACCACCATGAGGAGGAGTCCCATATTTAAGAGCTTTAACAAAGAATCCGAATCTCTTTTCAATTTCTTCATCATTGAATCCTGCGAGATTAAAAATCTTTTGTTGAATATCAGCAAGATGGCAACGAATTGAACCTGAAGAGAGTTCCATGCCATTACAGACTAAGTCATAGAGTTGACCTTGAATATCTCCGATCTTGCTAGGGTCATCGAAATAGCTGAGATGTTCTTCTTTAGGCATAGTGAACATGTGATGCATGGTTTCCCAATTCTTAGTATCTTCGTTATATTCGAACATAGGGAAATCAGTAATCCAGCAGAAGTTAAACTCTTTTGGGTCATAGAGTTTTAACTCTTTTCCCAAGTGATTTCTTAAGCCGGCTAAGACTTTATATACAGTAGAGTTTTTATCTGCTCCGAAGAGAATTAAATCACCTGCTTTAGCTTTGGTGCTAGTAATAATTTCGCTTTGTTCTTGGTCTGATAAAAACTTAGTAATCCCTGCATCAAGTCCGGTTTCTGTAACCTTACAGAAGGGTAATCCTTGAGCTCCCAGATGTTTGGCTATATCTGTTAAACCATCAATCATCTTTCTGGAATAAGAAGCACAATCAGGAGCTACTATACATCTGACAGAACCTGTTTGTTCAAAAGCATTTTGAAAGACCTTAAATTCTGAATTTGCTAAGATGCTAGAGAGATTAGTGATTTCCATCCCAAAACGAAGGTCAGGTTTATCACAACCAAATCTGTCCATTGATTCTTGATAAGGTATTCTCTTGAAAGGGATAGGGATATCAACATCGATAGCTTCTTTAAAGATATATTTGAATAACTCTTCGTTAATCTCAAAAATCTCATCTTGAGTTACAAAACTCATTTCCATGTCAAGTTGAGTAAATTCAGGCTGTCTATCAGCTCTTAAATCTTCATCT
The DNA here is from genome assembly GCA_016838885.1 of Candidatus Cloacimonadota bacterium. GTDB lineage: Bacteria > Cloacimonadota > Cloacimonadia > Cloacimonadales > JAFGVF01 > JAEKNW01. The sequence continues at coordinate 2,941 of JAEKNW010000245.1, read as the reverse complement.
CTGAAACAACGGGCAATTTGGAAATACCTGTCAAAGCCTGAAATCATCAAGAGTTGTTTATAGATTTGAGGAGATTGAGGAAGGGCGAAGAAGGTGCCGGGATGGACTCTACTTGGGACAAGATAGTCTCTTGCTCCTTCAGGAGTACTCTTCATGAGAATAGGAGTCTCGATTTCAAAGAAACCTCGACCGGAAAGAAACTCTCTAATCTTCCAAACTATTTTATGTCTGAGGATAATATTTTTATTTAAGACTTTTCTTCTAAGGTCTAAAAATCTATATTCTAAGCGTAAATCTTCATCTGCTACTTGATTTTCATTCACTTGCACAGGCAGAGGTTCAGAGACATTTAACAAGTCCAGTTCTTCTGCAATGACTTCAATATCACCGGTCTCTAAATTTGCATTGGGATTATCGCGTTTTGCTACAAGGCCGCTAATACTTATCACATACTCATTTCTTAGTTTATGGGCTTTGGTAATAACTTTCTCATTCTCGGGATTAAATACTATTTGAATCACACCTGAATGATCTCTTAAATCTACAAAAATCAAGCCACCTAAGTCTCTGCGACGATGAACCCATCCCATTAGGGTTACTCTTTCTCCACTATTTCCTATATTTAAGTCACTTGCAAAATGACTTCTTCTTTTTCCTGCTAATAAATCAAGCATGATTTTCTCCTCATCAATTAATCTTATTTTAAAAACTTGTTTCTAGCCTGCCTAACATTACTTGTAACATAATGAAAGATCTTCCAGTTATTAATGAATCTGTCTATTCTTAGTGAACTATGCTCATTTGATATTCTTTGGTAATAATTAAATTCTGGTTGATGGTTAAGTCCATAACCCCCAAACAGATAGTCGATTTTTTGGCCGACTTTCTGAAATACTTCTCTGCTGATTCCTAAATCATTATGAGGCAAAGAACATAGCTTATAATCTAAATTAAATCTCTGACTAATATCTAGCGAACTCTCTACAATCCTTCTTTCCTGTTCCTGAGCTGTCATACCAGTTAATTTCAGATGGTCATGTGTATGTCCTCCAAAATAATAGCCTGCTTTAGACATCTCAAAAATCTGCTCAGATGTTAAATAAGGTTTGCGATAGTTAAGAAAATTATCAATATCAATATTAGCAAGAGTTAACAGTGAATCTATTTTCGCATTGTTACCATCCAGGATTGCTAATAATCGTTCTGAAATCTCGGTGATTTTACACTCTAAGATATAAGCTAATTGTTGATGTATTAGCGGATTAAGATATCCTAACTTAGAAACGATAAGGGATAGTTTAGCTCTGTAAAACATACTTTTGTTATCAATAAAGTCATTATTAACAAAAAAGAAAGCAGGAATTGAGAGCTCTTTTAGGATGGGAAAAATTACCTGATAACACTCGGCAAATCCATCATCAAAGCTCAATACAAGACCTTTTCGATTAGCCTTAAGGTCAGCTAAATCTAAGATTCTGTATTTTTTGACAAGCGCGTGTAAATCCTTTTTGAAAGAATCTATATCTTTGTGTTTATATAGATTTTCAACTAAAGGATTCTTTTTATTACTTACTAAATGATAATAGATAGGGATAATTTTCATAGAGTTATACTTTTAAGTCTAGTTTTTATGTCAAGTAATTTGAAAATTTGAAATAAAACTTGACTTTAATCCTGATAAATGCAATTATATAACAAGTTCGGAGGTAGATATGAAAAAGAGATTATTAGTAGCCACCGGTGGTGGAGATTGTCCAGGCTTAAATGCTGTTATTAGAGCGATAGTTAAGAGATCAAGATTAGAAAGTGATGATTGGCAAGTTATAGGTAGTATTGATGCTTTTAATGGGATTTTACAAGATCCTATGAAATTAGTGGAATTAACTCCAGAAGTTGTTGCAGGAATACATGTTAAAGGTGGAACTATCATTGGTACAACTAACAAGGGAGGCCCCTTTGCTTGGCCTGTTAAAGATATTAAAGGTAATATTACCACAGTTGATAGATCCAATGATTTAATCAGAAGAATTCAATATGAAGGTTTCGATGGTGTTATCAACATCGGGGGCGATGGTTCTCAACGTATTTCCCAGAAATTATTCGAAAAAGGATGTCCAATTATCGGAGTCCCTAAAACTATTGATAACGACCTCTCTTTTACTGATTTTACTTTCGGTTTTCAGACTGCTGTCGAGATTGCTACAGATGCTATTGATAAATTAGTAACAACAGCTGCCTCCCATCATCGTATTTTTGTCTTAGAAGTTATGGGGAGATATGCAGGTTGGATAGCCTTGCACGCTGCTATTGCAGGTGGGGCAGAGGTCTGTCTAATCCCAGAAATACCTTATAACCTGGATAAAATTAAAGAGAGCTTAGTTGATAGAATTAAGGATGGTCCGGGCTTTGCTGTGATAATTATCGCTGAAGGAGCAAAACCTATTGGCGGAGAAATGGCAAATGAAGGATTCAAAAGTGTTGAATCCCATGAAGTTCACCTCAAAGGAGCCGGAGAAAGATTAGTTAGCGAAATTGATAGCTTGGAACTGGGCGTTGAAACCAGACTTCTAGTACTGGGACACCTGCAAAGAGGGGGAATCCCCAACGCTTTTGATAGAATTCTCGCTGCCCAATTCGGGACTAAAGCCTTCGAAATGGTTCTCAATAAACAATTCGGAGAAATGGTCTGCTACACTCACCCAAACCTTACAACAGTCAAAATTAAAAAAGCTATAAAAGAATATAATCTTATCGACTTGGATAGCGATATTGTCGCTACTGCCAGAGGATTAGATATTAATCTCGGAGATTAAATAGAAGAAGAGAATCTATCCACTAATTTCACTAATTACACGAAGAAGATTTTTCGCTTGTCGCGAAAAGACGGGGAGACGGGGAGACGGGGAGAATTTTTCACCACAAAAGGCACAAAGAACACAAA
>JAEKNW010000244.1 GCA_016838885.1 Candidatus Cloacimonadota bacterium | reverse complement strand
TCAACAAATTATGTCAAGAAAACCTTAAGATGGGCAATATTATTGACTTCTTTAAGGATAAGCTATTAGAGAGAGTGGCTTGATGGTTGAACAGTCTCTAATGAGCCCCTTATAAAATCTATAATTATTGATGGACAAACTATCTATAACAATACTAATATAAGTAACAACTTGAAAAGCTATCAAACTAATCTTGAAGATGTTAGACAGCAAGAAAATGATTCTCATAAATTTATGTTGCTTAATGAAAAGTATTTTGAGGACAAAACAGAGAAATTATTAGCTTCAATATCAGTAAGGAAGAAAGATATTAGTTTTTCTGACCTTGAAGGAAAAGTATATAAAAATAGTTCTCCATACTCAGGTGCTCCGCACCAATACTATCATACTCAAGAAAATGATAATAAAGTAAAACTTCATAAAACTGATTCTATCTCTGAGTATTATATTAGGCTACCACTTGATTTTACCAATCCTAAAACAAAGAATGCTACTTTAAAAATTGACTTCTATCAACAATGTTATAGTAATCAATATGTTTATATTTTGGAAAGTACTAATAGTTGGTCGACTTCTCTAAATAAAGCTACATTCACAGTTTCGCTAGATGATAACTATGATCTTAAATCAAATTACAAAGATTTTGTTAATAAGTATGAATTAGCAGACGGCAGGAAAAAATATATTTGTGAACTATCGCCATTATTCTCATTCCCTTCAAGTGATCTGCTTATATCTTGGAAATAACTGTTAACTAATCTATAAAAAAAACTTTCAAAAAAGTAGGATGGATTATGAAAAACTACAAAGAATATACAGAATCAAATCGTCAGGCTTGGAACCAAGCAATGCCTTTCCATAAAGAAGTTATGGATGATAAGTGGGATAGTTTACTTGCTAATGCAGATTTTATTTTTCAGAAAGATCCTGAGTTAGCTGAACTGAACCAAATTGGAATTAGTGGAAAAGATATTGCTCATCTATCATGCAATAACGGACTTGAGTTAATGTCTTTAAAAAGATTAGGAGCTAATAAGTGCTTTGGCTTTGATATAAGTGATGTTGCCATTGAAGAAGCAGTTAAACGAGCTGAGAAATTCGCTATAGATTGCCAGTTTATCAGATCTGATGTCTTAGAAATTGGTCCTGAGTATTTTGGGAACTTTGATTTAGTCTACATCACTGTCGGAGCTTTAGCTTGGATTCCTGATAAGAGAAAGTATTTTGAGATAGCATATAACCTGCTTAGACCCAAGGGCGAAATCTTTATCTATGAGCATCATCCCTTTGGCGATGTTTTCCCTTATGATGATGAGTATAAAGGCCTTTTAGAAGCCAAATACAAATACTTCAATTCCGAAATCTATACTGATAACACGGGTATTGATTATTATGGTGGTAAGAGTTATGATTCACATCCTACCTATGAGTTTTCCTATACTATTTCAGATTTGATTAATATCTTAGCTGATTTGGGCTTTACCATTAAGAGATTTAATGAATATCCGGATGATATAGCCTTAGGTAGAAGTTATTTAAATCCTGAAGAGGGGAGAATTCCTTTAAGTTATATCATGATTGCTCAAAAGTGATTATAAACTAAATGCTCATATTCTACTTTCATTATTTGCCAAATAGCTTTTTTGGATTATTATCTATTATTATATTAAACCCGAATGGAGAAAATAATGGAAAAAAGATTATCTGTAATAGTATTCACTACTCCTACTTGTAGTTGGTGTAAGAAAGTAAAAAGTTACTTGAAAGAGAAGCAAATAAGATTCAAAGAAGTAGATGTCTCAAGAGATGAGCATGCTATGAGAGATATGGTAAGAAAATCAGGGCAAATGGGTGTTCCTCAGCTCTGGATAAATAACAGACCAGTAGTCGGTTTTGATAAAGATAAAATTGAAAGATTATTAAAGAATTAGAGGTATATTATTAAACCGAAAGCAAGCAATACTATTATTAAATTAGTTAAGGAAATGTTTTCTGATGAGCAAGTTATAGCTATAGGAGTAACTGGCAGTTATGCCAATAATTCTTATAAGAATATCAGTGATGTTGATATCGTGTGTGTTACTACTAATATGAGTTTATCAGAAGAAATAATAATTAGAGATAAATATTATGTAATCAATATAATTAATCAAGATTATCTATCTAATCTATTTAATCAAACGAGTCTTCATGTTTCTGAAATAGTTGGTTTTTCGTATATGGTAACAATTTATGAAAAAGAGAAAGGGTTTTTAGACAAATTTATCAATAATGCTAAAGATATTGTAAAAAACTTGGAATACGAGCGAACTAGTGCACAAGATGAATTTATTAGCTGGTTGGAAGAAGTTCAGAAAGCTATTACAGGCTATAAATCTAATAATGTAAATAAGATGCTTCAGGGTATTCATGGACTAACTTTTGGGATGTTTAATACTTTAAAATATTATTTTAACATTATTCTCATATTTGATAATGAGTACTTTGATAAAATCATTTCTTATAACAATTTTACCAAAAATTTACTGAATACAAGTTTGCTTGCTTTTGGGCTGATTGAGGTTTCGGGGATTAAAGAAAGAATAGAAAATGGTTTTATCTTATTTAAAGCTGTTTCAACATTAATCTATAAAAGGCTATCTAAGACTGAACAGAAATATCTTGATTTACTTATAAGTGAAATAGAAAAAATCCTGTAAAAATTATTTGATTAGCATCATTTTTGCTTTACCAAGAACTTTACCTTGACTACTGATTAACCTGTAAAGATAAATTCCACTTGATACAGCTTGATTATTTTGATCTGTAGCATCCCATGTTAAGTTATAAAAATTACTTTTCTGTTCAGGTATAGTCATACTTCTAATTTTTTGTCCTTTTATATTATAAATTTCTATACTTGTTTCAACTTCAAGATTGTCAAATTTGAAACTGATTGAAGTTGCAGGGTTAAAAGGATTGGGCGAATTACTAATATTTATTTGCTCAAGATTGATAATATCATTATAATTTGAAACCGGATCAGAATAGAGTAAATAAGTGATTTGATTACTAGTTGAATAGACATATAATAAACTTTCAAACTCATTTTTATTCTCATCATTATTTGTTAAGGCATATCTGATAAAAGGTAAAGATAGTTCATAAGCAGTGTCATTATCCGTGATCCCAAGATGACTTTCATTAGATAAAGTTACCAAACACTTATAATTTGAAGATATATTCTGATACATGGGTTCCTGATTACTGCTTGGAGGTGTAATAGTGTCATTTGCACCGGCAAAAAGCAGAGTTGGAATTTGGATATTTTCCGCAAGGCCTATAACTGAAGGAGAAGTTTCAGCTGCAGCAAAATTAACTACTCCATCAAAAACATTACTTTGTGAGGCAGCTAGCAGTGATGCCCCTCCCCCCATGGAGTGTCCTGAGACTATTGCCTCTTCACTTACTAGATTATAAATCGGAGAATTCTCATTGCTGTTCTCGAAATCTAAAGCATTTACCAGAAAAATTAAGTCTAAAGCAAATTCATTATGATCTGGAAGTAATCCACTTTCAGAATAGGGGAGAGCAACAATAAATCCTTCACTTGAGTAAAATTCAGCTAACTGAGTATAATTTGCCGGAGACATCAACCAGCCATGACCAAAGATAAACTTAGGGAAAGTTTCTTCCCGAGCGCTTTCTTTATTTTCTATAACAGGATAATATATTTTTGTAGAAATCTCTCTATCATCTCTTGAACTGTCAATAAATGTTACTTGGTAATTATCTGTCTCATAAGCTGAAACAGTAAGTGTTACTATTATCAATATTAAAAAAATCAAGTTTTTCATATTTTCACCTCTATTTAATAATTTACTAATTTCTGTAAAATAGTCAAGATTTTTATTGCTTAAAATATTAGAGTCAAAAGGAGACTGTTCAACCATCAAGCCATCTTCAGGTTTTCTTGACATTTTATAATGATTGTTTATTGGTAACAAAGCCTCTTCTGTCGGACGGTGGAGATTATCTCCGCCCCAAGCTGTAAGCTATGTAGATTGAAATAGCTAAGACTCAAGGGATATTTTAACCCGATAGCCTCATTAGGGTTAAACCCAAATAATGCAGTAGATCTTTGAGAATAGCACTATATTCTTTTGCAAAAGTAACTTCCATAATTTTCAGGAATATATATATTATATGCC
>JAEKNW010000243.1 GCA_016838885.1 Candidatus Cloacimonadota bacterium | reverse complement strand
ATTTATTATTTCAAAAATATATTGAGTTTTCAATAAAAATAACATATAAATTACATTCTATTTTCACACAGTCTGGCCCGCGGTCCGACAGAAGAGGCTCACATCCTAATCTACAAAGTTTTCGCTCCTCTGGAACTATTATTCCAAGCACTATCGTGCTTGGAGCGGGCAAGTTGCCCGCGGTCCGACTGAAGAGGTTTACATCCTAATCTACAAAGCTTTCGCCCATCTGGAACTATTATTCCAAGCACTATCGTGCTTGGAGCGGGCAAGTTGCCCGCATTCCCAGTTAAAACCAAGCCTTGAAATTATTTATTTTCTTTTAAAAGTAGCTGTGAAGTGTCTCATAATTGGAGCTTCATAGTCTAATTCTAATCCTTTTAATTCTTTTCTTCTTTCCCAGACTTTCTTAAGTCCCCACACGATAACTTCCATGTGGTTATTAGTATAGACACGACGTGGGATAGCTAAGCGAAGTAGTTCTGTTTTTGGTGGTCTTTCTTCTCTGGTTACCGGGTCTCTATCAGCTAAGACAGTACCAATCTCGACACCTCTAACTCCAGCCTCAATATAGAGTTCGATACCTAGCACTTGAGCAGGGAAGTGAACTTGTGGAATATGAGGTAAGAATCTTAGGGCATCAATGTAGATGGCATGCCCACCGAATGGTTCCATAACCGGGATACCTTCTTCTTTTAATCTTTTACCCAGATATTCTACTTGAGAAATTCTGGCATCAAGATAAGGGAATTCAGTATTTTCATCCAGACCTTGAGCCAAGGCAGCCATATCTCTTCCAGCCATCCCACCGTAAGTGAGATAACCTTCAAACATGATATTAAAGACTGAACATTTTTTATATAAGTCTTCACTACGCATAGCGATAAAGCCACCGATATTTACGATAGCATCTTTCTTGGAGGACATAGTCATACCATCGGCTAAAACAAACATTTCAGCTACAATCTCTTTAATAGTTTTATCAGCATAACCTTCTTCACGTTTCTTGATAAAATAAGCATTTTCTGCAAATCTAGCAGAATCGAAGAAAAGTGGTAAATCATATTTATCACAGACAGCTCTAACAGCTTTTAAGTTTTTAAGAGAAACCGGTTGTCCTCCACCATTATTACAGGTTACTGTCATGATAACGAAAGGGATATTATTTTTATATTTTTTTATCGTTTCTTCCAGTTTTTCAATATTGGCATTACCTTTGAAAGGATGGATTAGAGTTGGATCGAAAGCTTCATCGATAGTGCAATCGATACAAGTCGCTTTTCTGAATTCAATATGACCCTTGGTTGTGTCAAAATGGCTATTACCTGGGACAATATCACCTTCTTTAACTAAGGCTGAGAAGAGAACGTTTTCGGCAGCTCTACCTTGATGAGTTGGTAAGACAAAATCAAAACCTAAGATACTTTTTATGGTATCTTTCATTTTGAAGAAACTACGTGAGCCGGCATAAGCTTCATCACCCAACATCATGGCTGACCATTGTTTATCACTCATAGCACCAGTCCCGGAATCTGTTATTAAATCAACTAAAACATCCTCAGAACGAAGATTAAAGAGGTTGTATCCTGCTTGTTTGATTGCTTCGATTCTCTCTTCTTTACTTGTTGATTTGATTGCTTCCACCATTTTAATTTTGTAGGGTTCAGCATAAGGCATCTTATCCATTTTTTCTCCTTTTAGAATATATATTTTTTTTGTAATTTATTTTAGCAAGCTCAATCTTGTCAATTGAAAAATACTATTTCCTAATATTAACATACAAATTTGGCACCACTTTTTAAGAAAAATGAAAAAAAAGTAAAAAATCCTTGCCTTAGATAAGCAAGTTTGATATTTTGGTAGAAATAAACAAATATGAATAATAGGAGTAAATATGAAAAAGATACTTTTACTCGGTGATGAAGCTTTAGCACAGGGTGCTATTGACGCCGGTATCTCCGGATTTTTCGGCTATCCGGGAACGCCATCAACCGAAATAATTGAGTATGTTCAAAAAAACAAAGTCGCGATTGAGAAAGATATTCACAGAACCTGGGCTTCTAATGAAAAAACCGCAATGGAAGAAGCTGTTGGTATGTCTTATGCCGGCAAAAGAACCATGGCTACTATGAAGCATGTAGGCCTTAATGTTGCAGCTGATCCTTTTATGAATTCAGCTATGACAGGTGCTAACGGTGGTTTAATAGTCGCTGTTGCTGATGATCCTTCCATGCACTCTTCTCAAAATGAGCAAGACTCACGTGTTTTCGCAAACTTTGCATTAATCCCTTGCATTGAACCTTCAAATCAACAAGAATGTTATGAAGCTGTTTTTTACGGATTTGAGCTTTCAGAGAAGTTTAAACTTCCTGTCATGGTCAGATTAGAAACTCGTCTTTCCCACTCTCGTTCAGGTGTTGTTACCAAAGAGATGCAGGCAGAAAACAAGCTTTCCTTCCCAGATGATCCAAATCAATTTATGCTTTTACCTGCTTTTTCCAGAATGAAATATGACAAGTTGGTTCCTCTTCAAGCTCAATTAGAAAAAGCTTCAGAAGAATCACCTTTTAACAAATATGTAGATGGTCCTGATAAAACCTTAGGCATCATTGCCTGTGGACTTGGTTATAACTACTTAATGGAAAATGTAAGAAAATTAGATTTTAAACATCCTATTCTTAAGGTTAGCCAATATCCTCTTCCAAGAAAACAAGTTGAGAAAATCATGAAGGAATGTGATCAAGTTCTTGTAATCGAAGAAGGTATGCCTGTTGTTGAACAGCAACTTAAAGGATTTGTGTCAGGAAATACTAAAATTAAAGGTAGATTAGATGGAAGTCTTCCAAGAGTTGGAGAATTAAATCCTAACCATGTGGCAAAAGCTCTTGGCTTACCTAACACTTTCGGGGAAGAAAAACCTGATTTTATTTCTAACAGACCTCCAGCACTTTGTGTCGGTTGTCCTCATATAGATTCCTATAAGGCTATTAATGAAGCTCTTAAAGAGACTCCTAACGGCAGAGTTTTCTCTGATATCGGATGTTATACTCTAGGTTTCTTACCTCCTTACAACGCCATCAATACTTGTTTGGATATGGGTGCTTCTATCACTATGGCTAAAGGTGCCTCTGATGCAGGCATCCACCCGGCAATTGCTGTTATTGGCGATTCAACATTCTTCCATTCTGGTATTACAGGTTTAATGGACTGTGTCTTCGACAAAAATAATCTGGTAGTTGTTATTCTTGATAATTCTACAACTGGTATGACCGGTGGTCAAGACTACACCGGTTTTGGTAGAATCGAAGCTGTTTGTAAAGGCTTAGGTGTAGAAGAAGAACATATTCGGGTGATAACCCCTCTTCCAAAACAGCACCAAGAAAATGTTCAAGTGTTTCTAGAAGAGATTGCCTATAATGGTGTGTCTGTGATTATCCCACGCAGAGAATGTGTGCAAACTCTTAAGAAAAAACTAAAAAGTAGGAGATAAGATGAAAAAAGATATAATTTTAGCCGGTGTGGGTGGACAAGGTATTCTTACCATTGCTACAGTAATTGGACAAGCTGCTGTTTCCTCTAATATGTTCTTAAAACAAGCTGAAGTTCACGGAATGAGTCAACGTGGTGGCGATGTTCAATCTCACCTCAGAATCTCAGACCAAGAAATCTTCTCAGACCTTATTCCTATGGGACAAGCTGATTTAATTCTTTCAGTTGAGCCAATGGAATCTCTCAGATACCTTCCTTATCTTAATGAGAATGGCTGGTTGATTGCCAATGCAACTCCTTTTGTTAATATCCCAAACTACCCTGAAAAAGAAGAAGTATATAACAAAATCAAAACATATAAAAATCATGTCTTAATCGATGCTGATGCCATTGCCAAAGAAATTGGTTCAGCCCGTTCTATGAATATGGTTATTCTTGGGGCTGCTGTGAAAACCCTAGGCTTCTCTTTAGAACAAATAGAAAATTCTATTAAAGAGATCTTCGGGAAAAAAGGTGATGCTATTGTGGAAGCTAATATTAAAGCTCTTAGAGCCGGATTTGAAGCAGGAAAATAAACTATAATGCATAATTCATAATGAATAATTGATAATGAAAATATAGTTAAACCCGAATGGTGCAGTAGAGCTTTAGAGAAGAGTGCAGATTCTTTTAGCAAAATAACTTACATAATTTGAAGGCATATAATATATATATTCCTGAAAATTATGGAAGTTACTTTTGCAA
>JAEKNW010000242.1 GCA_016838885.1 Candidatus Cloacimonadota bacterium | reverse complement strand
TTGGAATGGGACAGACGAAAATAATAGAAACGTAGCTTCAGGTGTCTATTTCTATAGAATGAAAAATGGCAAATTTAGCTCAACTAAGAAAATGATCCTCATGAAATAGTACTGGGACCGCTTGCATCTTTGCAGGCATTCCTCAAAAAAAATACAAAAATGAAGCCTCGCTAACGCGGGGCTTTTGTTTTTCACCACAAAGAACACAAAAGAAGAAGAAAGTCTATTCACGAATTACACGAATTACACGAAGAAGAAAGTCCTTAACACAGAGTAACACAGAGGTATCACAGAGTTGCACAGAGTTTTAAGAAAGAAGAAAGAGAAAGTCTATCCACGAATTTCACGAATTACACGAAGAAGTAAGAAGAAAGTCTATCCACGAAGTTACACGAATTATTTGTTTATATTGAAATTAAGCTTGAGCCAGTATGTCTTAAGTCCCCTCTTCATTTGCTCTAGCAAATGTCTCCAAGAGGGGTGGCATCGAAGATGACGGGGTGTTCAACCCAAATAATGCATTAGATCTTTGAGAATAACATTATATTCTTTCCTGTGTTGGCCTAGCTTTCTACATAGCTTAAGCGAAGGAGGAAGCTATGTAGAATGTATTAGCGAATTATTGCTAAAGCTTTGCTGCACCATTTGGGATAATAAATCATTTAGGTTGAAGAGGAAATATTAAATATTTAAACCATTTTTGGAACTTATCTTGCATTAAAATACTAGTGTAGAGAGGGATTCTTACATATTCATGAGGATTAATCCAATGAAAAACACAGATTATTCTAAAAAGGTGGAGAAAGATGGGTAAAATAGGCTGTAGATATTATTTATGAAAATGAATAAAGCTTCTGCTAATATATTAATTAATTGTGTTTTTGATAATATATAGTACTAGCTCTTATGTATAGAAAACTATTCATACCATTAACTTCAAAGTATAATTTATTATATATAAATGTGCAATCAAAAATTAAGGAAAAAAAAGGAGTAACTATGCGGAAAAAATTACTTTTCGTTACTATTTTAATGTTCATGATGGCATCATTAAGTGCTATCTATGTTGAAGTAGGAAGTGGAGCTGAATCAACCAGCTATATCCCAGCTTATGGATTTTATGATTACGGTTGGTCAAGAACAATTTATCTACAATCTGATTTAGTCAATGAGATGGAGATTAATACAATTAGCTATAATGTAAATAACACACCAGCTAATTATACGATGGATAGTCAATCTTTCTATATGAAACACACTACTGCTTCATCTATAGCATCTACAGATTATATTGATCCGGCAACTGATGATACTTATGAATTAGTATTTTCAGGAAACCTCACTTATAACGGTGGGGGATGGCATGACATAATCTTAGATACTGCTTTTGAATACAATGGTACTGATAATTTAGAAATATTGGTACTAAATAATGATGGTTCTTATGTAGGAAGCAGTCCTACTTTTGTTGCTACCAGCGCAACACCTCAAAGAGCAATTTATAGATACACTGATGGAACATTCCCTACAACACCTGGTACATTATCAGCTGTTTATCCTAACACAAGATTTCATTTCAATGTTGAGGGTGCTCCAACTTATCCCACTATTGTTTCTCCTGCAAATAACTCTTTAAATAATGAATTAGACACTGACTTAGTATGGACAAATGGAGATAATACAGAATCTATTCATGTTTATCTCTCAGATGTCCAAGAAGATGTGGCTAACTTTGAAACATCAGCCCTTGTAGTTGATGGGGATTTAGTTACTTCTTATTCACCAACACTTGAGAATGCTACTGTCTATTATTGGAGAGTTGCTGCTTCAAATACAACTTCCGAAATTGTGGCTTCTACTAGTATTTTCTCATTTTCAACTACTTATGGTGTAGCTGAAGCTCCTTATAGCCAAGGGTTTGAAAATGTAACTCCACCAGCTTTACCACTTGGCTGGGTTGCTTTTAGAGAAAGTACTACAAATTTCTCCTATGTGGATACTTATTTAGGTCAAGCTTATGAAGGGGGCAACTCTTTAAGATTAGCCAATAGTAGCGATATCACCGGTACTTATATTGCAGTATTACCTCAGATTGAAAACATGGGTAGTAGAATGAAATTCTGGACCAAATGTTCTAGTACAGGAGCTCAACTAAAAGTAGGTTATCTTGCTGATGTTAGTGATCCAGCTACTTTCACAGAAATTGAAACAATTTCTACTACTACAGATTATCAAGAGCATACTGTTGTTTTAGAACTTCCTAGAACTATCAGATATCTTGCCTTTAAACATGCTAATGTAGCAACTTATCAGACAATCTATATTGATAATGTTTTGATTGAAGAGATTCCTGAAAACGAACCAACTCCAGCAACTCTTGTAAGCCCGGCAAATGGTGCAGCAAATATTGCTTTAGATGCTGAGTTAACTTGGGAATATGGAATTAATACTGTTGCAGTTAATCTTTATTTATCTGAAGATGTTATTGAAGTAACAGATTTAGCTCAAGCAGCTATGGTTATTGAAAATCAAGATGTTACTTCTTATACAGGTAATTTTGAAGAGTGGACAACTTATTACTGGAGAGTTGGTTCTTTAAACTCTACTGGTTATGAGGTTGTGAGTGATATTTATTCTTTCACTACTGTTACCCCTGATGGAACTATCCAAATAGGAACAGGTTCTGAAACAAATACTCATCTTCCTATGGAACCATATTATGGTTACACTATTAGTCAGGTTATTTATGATCAAGCGTGGCTAAATGTTGATGACCAAAGAATTGAAGAAGTATCATACTATTATAATGGTAATAGCGCTTGGACCGAAGATAATATCCAAGTCTATTTAGGTCATACTGATTTAGATGAATTTACTGATGGAACATCATGGTTACCTATAGATAACTTTGTTCTTGTTTATGATGGTCCTTTCTCAGTAGCTGCTGAAGAAGGTTGGGTATCAATACCTTTAGATCTTCCTTTCAACTATAACAATGATGATAACTTAGTTATAGCTTTTGAGTCTAATACTCAGGGTTATTCTAACACTAATGATGAATTTTATGGTTCATCAGTTACCGGCAACAAGAGTATCTATTACTACTCAGATTCAATTAATAGTGACTTTGTGAATCCTGCTAGTGGAACTGTACAAAGTTTAATAGCCAATGTTATGCTTACAATGGGTGATATCCCTTCTACTCCACAATTGATGGTTACTCCTAATGAGTATAGCTGGGATGATACTATTATTAATACTACTGCTAATAGTGTTACTTTCACCATGAGAAATACCGGTCTTGGTGCTTTGACTATCAATAGCGTATCTTTAGAAGAAGATGTTGATTTTATCTTGACTGACACTAATACCTATCCACTAGATATCACAGGTAATACTGTTCAATTCTCAGTGGCTTTCAACCCACAAACTATTGGTGAATTGGCTACCAATATTATCATCAATGATGCTACTAATGGTGATACAAGTATTCCTCTCACTGGAACTGGTTATGATGCTATGATCTCTGAATTCCCTCACTTCGAAGGATTTGAAGGGTATAACACAGGTACTATTCCTCAGGATTGGACAAGTGTAATAAATAGCACCTCAACTTTTGCTGTAGTGGATATAACATCTACTTCATTTGAAGGAGAAAGAGGATTTAGATTCTATAACTCAGGTGATGCTAATGCTTCAATGACAGCACTTACACCTCCAGTTAATGACCTAGCTTTAAGAAGAATTAGATTTATGGGACGTTCTTCAACAGCAGGTGCAGGTCTTATCATCGGAACTGCTAGTAATAATAGTGGTGAAATTAACTTCACAGCTCGTGATACTGTTTACTTCACAACAACTTATGAACAATTCCAACATGGCTTTGATGGTGCTCCTGAAAATGACCAATTTATTGCTTTGCAATTTGTTGGAACCGGAGCAACTTATCTTTCAGTTTATCTCGATAACTTCTTTATCGAAACAATTCCTACCGGACCAGCTATTGTTATTAATCAAGATACTTTAGATTTTGGTAATGTTTATCTAAATAGGAATGGAGTTGCTCAACTTAATATCCAGAATTGGGGTATTGCACCTTTAGAAGTAGATTTCTCTCAAGAGGGAACAGAATTAAGTTTTACTCCAAATGAGATTACTATACAACCTAATGCTACACAAAACATTACTGTAAGTTTAGAACCAATAGCAGAAGGTGATTATTCAGGTTCTTTTGAAGTTCTTTCA
>JAEKNW010000241.1 GCA_016838885.1 Candidatus Cloacimonadota bacterium | reverse complement strand
AATCTCCACCGTCCGACAGAAGAGGCTTTGTTACCAATAAACAATCATTATAAAATGTCAAGAAAACATGAAGATGTGCAATATTATCGACTTCTTTAATGATAAACTATTCAGGAGGTGGCTTGATGGTTGAACAGTCTCCTTGACAGACAATAAAATAAGCAAAAAAAACTTCTTAACAAAAATACCTCGTATATGATTATAGTTTAGTTGTTTACGACAATAACCGAGACTATAAAAACGAGGTATATATGTTAAAAGAATACAAACAGGTAAAAGTGTCAAGCTTTAATTCAGGATTAATAATAGATTTATTAGAAATATTTAACTTTGAAGGGATTTAACATATATATTCCTGAAAATTATGTAGCTTACTTTTGCAGAAGAAAATAGTGCTATTCACAAAGGTCTACTACATTATTTGGGTTGAATTATTACATTATCTTATTTTACTTGACAGAGATACAAATATAATATAATTATATTATATTATATTATGAAATGAAATGAAATGAAATGAAATATAATATAATTTACTATAAAGAAGGACCTTTTATGAAAGTGTTAAGATTGTTTTTTTTAGGGGTAATAACTGTCACAATATTTGCTTGTCATGTAACTCCCTATGGTGTCTATGATTTGAAAGTCTCAGATAAAACAGCAGAGACCTTGTGGCTAAATGGTAAAGAGTTACTCAAGTTATCCAATGATGAAGCTGAGATTGTTTTAAATTACGACACTTCTGAGCAAGGGATGTTAATTTTCGATCTCTCTATTTTAAATAAAAAAGAGGATATAATCCTAATCTCACCTGAGAATTTTTATTGCAATACAGATAACAGGTTAGGTGAGAAAAATCAAATATCAGCCATTAATCCAGAAGTTATGATTGGACATTACAGCAAAAGAATTGAAGAATTAAGAGCTCGGAAGAAATCAGCGTCTAGAGAAGATTTAGTATTTTCCCTTTTTGATGTGGCTGATGGCTTTAAGTCAAAAACGGATGAAGAGAGACAAAAAGAAAGAGAAGAGAAACGCGATAGAAAAGAAACTCAGGAAAGAAAAGTTGAGAATATTAACTCTGATCTTGATTCTTATGATAAGATAAGACAATCTTTTGAAATTGAGGCCTTACGCAAAACCTCTCTGGTACCAGGACAGAAAGTAAATGGAAAGATATATTTTCCGATTCGAGCTTCACTCACAAAGTTTAATTTAACTATCCCAATAGCTGAGCAAGAGTTTAGAGTGAATTATCATATAGAAAAAATTTGACTCTCTCCCAAGTAGTGTGGGAACTTAAACCTTAGTTTTTTTGAAAATATGATTTACAATAATAATATCATAGTCCTTAGTCTCATCCTAGGGAAACCTTAGTCATTCCTTTGAATATCTCGATGAACTTCCGATGATTCATCGAGATACTTAAAAGCATCACTAAGCAAACCTTTTGTAATGCCTATTTAAGCCACTTAAAAAATGTAGAATTTAGTCTGCTTTCAGATAAAGAGCAAACTTAAATTTTGACAACTTTTCTTATATCACTGTTTACAATAAAAAAAGGCTCAAGTTCAAGTCTGGTGGAAATAATATAAGAAAATGAGAATATTTCATTAATATTGTGATTCATCAAATATCCCTGAAAGGGATAAATAGTTTAGCCCAGGGTAAGATGCTGAAAGTATCGCAACCCTGGGTAATGTGGCTACCACTAAGATATTACCCTGTAAGGGTTTAATAAATGATTAAATAATGTATTTAACCCTTTCAGGGTAGGGTTTTATTTATCATCAAGTACCCGGGGTTGCAATCCCTTCAGGATTTTAACCCCGGGCTAAACTATTTATCCCCCTTGGGGATTTTCAGCAAATATAACATACTCTTAATAGTATATTTATACTTGTAACTTTCTCTAATACAATTAATATGCTATAGTAAAAGTCTCTTTTTGACCACCAGACTTGAACTAGAGCCTAAAAAAATAACAATTCCAAAAAAAAAGCTTACGAAATTAACTTCATAAGCTTTTTTATATCTTCACAAAGACTGGGTTTGAATTAACCCAAATAAAGTGCTATTCTCAAAGATCTACTGCATTATTTGGTATTAATTTATAACATAAGTTTTTAATGGAGGGAATCCATTAAATTCAATAGAGCTATAAGAAGTAGTATAAGCTCCGGTTGATAAGAAATAGACTCTATCCCCGATTGCTAAATTGAGTGGCAGGTCATACTTATAATCTTCATACATAATATCTTGGGAATCGCAAGTAGGTCCTGCAAGAATACACTCCTCGGTCTCTCCCCTACGTTCTGTAAAAATTGGGAACTTGATAGATTCATCCAAAGTTTCGATAAGTCCACTAAACTTACCAATATCAGTGAATATCCAACGATTAAGAGCTGTTCTGGACTTCCTGGCTATTAGGACTACCTCACTGACAATAATGCCGGCATCAGCCACTAATGAACGCCCAGGTTCAATCAAGATTTCAGGTATTTCATCACCAAAGTCTTCATCAAGATATCTTTTTATTTCAGAGGCATAAACTTCAATTTCATTAGTTCTGGATGTATAATTTGCCGGGAAACCACCACCCATATTAATCATTTTGAGCTTAATCCCTTCCTCTTCTTCTAACCAAGAAAAAATATATCTGACCTTGGCAATAGCTGCATCCCAAGAAGAGATATCTCTTTGTTGAGAACCTACATGGAAGGAGATTCCGTAAGGGTCCAGACCTAACTTCTTAGCCAAAACAATTAAATCACATGCCATATCAGATTGACAGCCAAACTTTCTGGAAAGAGGCCAATCTGCAGTTTCCACACCTTCAGTTAAGATTCTAATGAAGATTTTGGATCCTGGTGCAGCTTTAGCTATGTTTCTCAAATCTGCTTCAGAATCAGAAACAAAGAGTCTCACTCCAGCTTCATAATGTTCTCTTATATCTTTAGCTTTCTTGATGGTATTACCATAACTAATTCTATCTGGGGAAATACCTAAGGCTAAGAGTTTTCTAAGTTCATAGATTGAAGCAACATCAAAGTTAGAACCCAAATCTCTTAACAAAGCTAATACTTCATTAGCAGGATTAGCTTTTACAGCATAATGGATTTTTGAATAAGGAAAGTTTCTAATTAATTCCTCATACTTTTTTTTAATTGTACTTAGTCTCACAACCAAGAAAGGTGTCTCTTTGTCTTCAGAAAAAGCCAGCATTTTTTGCCACTCATCTCTGGTAATATAAGAATCTCTTATCATCGTAAATCCTCCGAATTTAAATATTTTTTATAAAAACCCGAGGAGGTTTATGATTAGCATAGACACATTGTTTGGCGGTTGGTATTTCGCACCTTGAAAAAGTCTATTACTCATAGCATTTCCTCCAATATTAGTTTCATTAGCAAACATAATTAAAAAATTTAATATTTTAAGCAAGGAAAAAAATTAAAAAGTTTTATCTCATGCAAAAATCCTTAGATGGAATCGTTTTTCGCTATTCGCGAAAAGACCGGGAGAGTCCTTAACACAGAGTTTAAGAGAAGAAAAGAAATCTATCCACGAAGTTACACGAATTACACGAAGAAGAAGAGGAAAAAGATTTTTAGCCACAAATAACACAAATTTACACAAATAAGAAAGAAGAAAAAAGTCCACAGAGTTGCACTAATTACACAAAGAAGAAGAGCTTAGCCACGGATAACACAGATAAACACGGATAAGAAAGAAGAAAACTTAGCCACCGAAAACACAGAATACACTGAAAAGAAGAAAGAAGAGCCTTCACACAAATTAACTTGAATTAAAACGAATTAACAAGAATGAGAAGATTTTCTTTATTCGCGAAAAGAGAGATATTTTTTGACAACGAATGTAAGGGGCAAAATATCTTTTCCCTAGCTCCAGAGGAGCGGAACCTTTGTAGATAGGAGATAATCCTCTTCTGTCGGACCGCGACCACCCCTGGTCGCACCAAGCTTTCTTAGCTTGGTTATTCCTAAAATCCCGAAGGGATGCCATATAATAGGCAGTGTTCGCAAGACACTGTACCAAGCTCCCAACCACAGATGAGCCCTACAGGGGCGACATATCTTCTTCTAATGCATAATTCATAATGTTTTAGATAATAAATTTTGGAAACATATAAATCTATTTAACCCGAATGATGCAGTAGAGCTTTAGAGAAGAGTGCAGATTCTTTTAGCAAAATAACTTACAGAATTCGGACGCATATAATATATATATTCGGGA
>JAEKNW010000240.1 GCA_016838885.1 Candidatus Cloacimonadota bacterium | reverse complement strand
TGCAGATTCTTTTAGCAAAATAACTTACAGAATTTGAAGGCATATAATATATATATTCCTGAGAATTATGGAAGTTACTTTTGCAAAAGAATATAGTGCAATTCGCAAAGATCTACTGCATTATTCGGGTTAAATCATTTGACATAATATCCCTCCCCAAAAAAGCTTGAACAAGGAAAATAAACTATGAATGAAAAATTTACAGACACCATAAGTAACTTCAAAAGTATTGCTCTCCAATGGAATTTAATTTTAGTTGGACAGAAAGAGATTCCTTATGGAATTCAGCTGGAATATTCTTGGCAGGACGAGACCAGTAAGATAAATATCTATTTTAGTGAAAAGAAAGACAGAATTTCTTTTACTGTGCCTAAGAAGGATACTTTACTAAATTATTACTTAAACGAAGCAGTAATTCAAGTTCAGAAAAAGAACAGTAGTCCGAATATTACAGATCTCCATAATTGGAAAAACTGGATCGGGAGTGATGAATCAGGTAAAGGTGACTATTTTGGACCTCTAGTAGTAGCCGCCTTTTACTGTAAATACCAAGATATCACAGTATTGCAAAATCTAGGAGTTAAAGACAGTAAACAATTGCAAGACCCCCAAATTAATATCATGGCTCAAAAAATCATGGAAAGATTTCCAAATCAATATCAATTAATAACTTTAATCCCCAAAAAATATAACGAGCTTTACAATAACTTCACCCAAAACAAGAAAAATCTTAATCACCTCTTAAGTTGGTGCCACTCAAAAGTCATTGCAAATTTAGCTAGAAAATTCAATCCAGAGGGAATATTTGTAGATAGATTCACCAATCAAGGCATTGTAGAATATTATCTAAATTCTGAAAAAATCGATTCTTGTGATATAATACAAGCTCATCAAGGAGAAAGAGATATTGCTGTTGCCACAGCTTCAATCTTAGCTCGGGCTAAATTCAATGCCGGAATCGACTATTTCTCCAAGCAAATAGGCATTGCTATTCCCAAAGGAGGGGGAGCTAATACAATAACTGCAGGCAAACAGATTGTAAAAAAGCTAGGACAAACAGCCTTAGAAGAACTTGCTAAGCTGCACTTCAAGAATACCCAAAAGATTATCTAATTATGATATGTTCAGAGATATGTTATATGAAATCGAGCAGCTTGCCCGCTCCATTACCTTAGCGCTGGGAACAGAAACTCCAGATAATTTTATGAACCCTTACTGAGAAAGAGCCAAAAAAAATAACTTATAATGGAATACAACTTGCATTTATAGTAATATATAATAAGAAATTAATTTACATAACATAAGAGGAATCTATGAAAAAAACTTTGTTTTTACTACTTTTAGCAACCACAAGTCTGCTCTTTAGCCAGGGAACTCTCCCTGATTGTTATCCAACAAATCAAGAGATAATTGATCAGTTACTACAATATGAAGAAGACTATCCTGAGATTTGCCATGTTGAGATAGCCGGTTATTCCCAAGAAGACAATATGCCGATTTATATGATTAAACTCTCTCAAAATGCAGAAGAGTTTCAACCTGAAAAACCTGTAATCTTATTGAGCTCACTAATCCATGCTGAAGAAGTTTTGGGAATTCCAATTTCTCTTAAAACCATCGAGGAAATTGTAACTAACAGAAACAGTACTCCATATAGCACTTGGCTACAACAATTACAGATATATATTATCCCGGCTCTAAATCCTGAGGGATATCAAGTGGTAAGAGACGGCCTAGACACTTCTTACCGTAAGAATAAAAGAGACAATAATGAGAATGGTATTTTTGACTTCAACCCTGTTGTTGGTAACGACATTGATGGTGTTGACAATAACCGTAACTTCCCTTTTAATTGGGTCCATGGAGATACACTGTATACCACTTCAGGCTTAGAAGTTTATGATTATTATCGTGGTTCAGCCCCTCTTTCTGAATCAGAAACAAATGTTATCTGGGATTTTGTGGAACAATATAAACCGGTTTATTCCATTCAATGGCACTCATCTCGAACAGGTAACCTTTCTGAAAAAGTTTATTATCCTTGGAATTGGTTTGGCATTAGACCTTCTCCGGATTTAGATATGTCTGAGCAATTAGGTCAAGGTGTAGCCTCTCAGATGTTAAAAGAAAATCTTGCCAACACTTATGAATACTATCCCGGTATGGGAAGAAAGGGTAGTCAAGACCACTCATTATATCAAGCTTTTGGAACACTTCAGATGTTAATTGAATGTGGTACCCTCAATTTACAACCTCAAGAACCTGGTATGAATTTTGTTGCTCAACAGGGATATAATGCTACGGCATGGCTCCTAAATAGAGCCCTTCTTACAAGCAACAGTATTGCTTCTAACTCAATGTTGACAGGCGTTGTTACTGACGCTGTTACCGGACAACCCTTAGAGGCAGAAATTCAGATTGCCGGAAGAAACCCGCGTTATTTTAGACCACGTCTTACTTTAGCAGAAAGTGGAAGATACTTCAGACCTTTAGTTAACGGACAACACACTTTAATTGTTAAGAAAGCCGGTTATTACACACACACACAGAACGTTACAGTATATAATATCAGAACAACAAAGAATGTTGCTTTAGTTCCATTACCAGAAGCTAATTCTACCTTATCCTTAAATATTGATGGCTTTTGGGGAGAGGGAAATGTCAGTTTTGAATACTTAGACATTGCAGATCACAAGCAAGTTGTAGAAGGTTTAACACCTGGAAATACACAGATTATTAATCTTTTAGCAGGTGAAGTTAACTTTATCTTTGAGAGCGAAGATCGTTATTTTTCTGAAGAATTTACTATTCCAACAGGCCCTACTGCTATAAGTATTGATTTAACTAATTTCCAAGAGTTATTTACAGATAACTTCTCTAATTTAGATAATTGGACAGGAACTGAAAATTGGGAAATCACAACTTTCACAAATAATCAGGGAATAGAAAAATCTTTTGTGTCAGATTCAAAACATTGGAATTTTACCTTTGAAAGTGGTTTTGATAACAGTTTCTATGAGCCAAATTGTGATTACCATTTAACTACTACTGAGCCAATTATGATAAACCCTGAACATACTAACTACATTGAACTAGAGCACTGGCTTCATACTGATTGGGACCATGATTGGGTAACAGTCTATATTAGTTCAGATGGCGAAAATTGGTTAGAAACTCCAGTATGGTCCGAGTCAGGACAATTTGATTATCTCCACAAAGATTGGATTAAAATACCTTCAGAATTCGATTCAGAACAACTTTATATTACTCTTTCACTAACAGATGATGGCTCTAATCCAGGCTTAATTGACCCGGGTTGGAATATCAATAAAATATCTCTTAAAGCATTTTCTCCAGTCGTTACTTCTAATGAAAATGATGTGATTCAAACTTCAACTTCTCTTTTAGGAAATAATTATCCTAATCCCTTCAATCCTGAAACCTCAATTAGCTTTAAGTTAGATGCTAAATCTACACATAATGCACAAATTGATATATATAATTTAAGAGGTCAAAAAGTGAAACGTATCCCTCTCAATGATAAAGAAATTAAAGCTGGAAAAGTTATTTGGAATGCCGAAAATCAAGCTTCAGGTATTTACCTCTATCGCTTAACTTCTAATGGTATTGTTATTGATGTAAAAAAAGCAACCTTACTAAAATAAGATGATATAACTAAAAATAATACTAAAATATATTGAGGTAGTGCTGACTTTAGTTGGCCTACCTCTTTTTTTCATATTTTTCTCACAGCCTTCATTAGTATATAGGGTCCACTTTTTCGAAAATGTCCCGGTTTTTGAAAATAAATTAAAAATAAATTGATTTCAAAATACCCATTCTGTGATTTATTACATTACATTCCTGAACACAGAGTTTTAATTAGAGTTAATTCGTGTGAAAGCTCTTTCTCTTTTCGGTGTTTTCGGTGTTTTCGGTGTTTTCGGTGGTCTGGCGGCAAGATGCCCCCAGTCCATTTCCCCCCGCTTCAGTTAGCAGGAGATTGACAGCTTGGTATGAATCTAGAGGCAAGTGGTATGGAGTGGAAGCACCCCTGCTTCGGTTAGCAGGAGATTGACAGCTTGGTATGAATCTAGAGGCAAGTGGTATGGAGTGGAAGCACCCCTGCTTCCACAGCAGGCTTGAAAAAGCCTGTAGAATCTGGCGGCAAGATGCCCCCAGTCCATATCCCCCTGCTTCAGTTAGCAGGAGATTGACTGACAGCTTGGTATGATTCTGGCAGTTGGTGGTATGGAGTGGAAGCACCCTTGCTTCCACAACAGGCTTTAAAAAGCCTGTA
>JAEKNW010000239.1 GCA_016838885.1 Candidatus Cloacimonadota bacterium | reverse complement strand
GCAAGGCTTACTAGACGAACTTGATGTTATAGAGCTATTAGAGGTGCCTGGACAAGGACGGGTAATCGGAGAGATTACTGAAAAGCAAAAAGATCTCTATGAGAAACTGGGTATGAAATATCCCTCGTTATAAATTTCGGGAACGTAGGATATAAACGATAATCTTAGATCAGACTTCCCCATCAGAGAAATGTCTTGGTGGGGATTTTTATATACTTAATATTTTCGGTGCTCTCTCAAGTAGAGTGGGTAAGGAACAAATTTAACCCAGATAATGCAATAGATCTTTGCTAATAGCACAATATTCTTTTGCAAAAGTAACTTCCATAATTCTCCCGAATATATATATTATATACCTTTTATGGATGCCCCCCTGTATCCCCCTCAAAGAGGGGGATTTTGCTAAAAGAATCTGCACTCTTCGCCAGTGATACGAAGCTTTCTACTTCGCAAATACTTTCTTTATTAATTGTGCTATATGACGTAGACTATTACAAAAATTCTTTAAAAGTGAGTAACAAGTAAAAAAATCCCCTTGACAACTTTTTTTTAAAAAATTATTTTTGTTTTAATATTGAAGAAACAGGATAATACCTATTGATAGCTAGTATCTTTAATAAATTAGATTTAGATAGATTACTTATAGATATTGAAATTAAGCACATAGATGGAGAATATATGAAACGTATTGTATTAAGTTGTTTATTTGTTTTATTGTTACTTTTTGATTTGACAGCACAAGAAATTTCCTTATCCGAAATGTTTGAGCAAAACCGAGAATCAATAGTTTTTATTCAAGTATATTGGAAAAATTCCAAAGGTAAATGGATGCAATCATCCGGGAGTGGAGTTGTTGCGACAGCAGATGGGAAGATATTTACTAATTATCATGTAATAGATAAATTTGATAAAATAGAAATACGAACATATAACAAAAATAAATTTAGCAATGTAAAAGTTTTAAAAACAGACATGAATCGAGATATAGCTGTATTACAGATTGTTAGTAATAGTCATTTCATACCCGCTATAGTCGATATATTAGGGGAGTTAACTGTTGGTGAGGACGTTGTTGCCATAGGTAATCCTAAAGGATTAACCTGGAGTCCCAGTAAAGGTAATGTCTCAGGTCTTCCTCAAGACAGAGAGGGAATGATTCATCATAATGCTCCAACTTCTCCCGGTAGTAGCGGTGGAGGGTTATTTAACGCTAAAGGGGAATTGATAGGAATAACTTCTTCTCATGTTGATGGAGGTCAAAATCTTAATTATGCCATTCCAATCAAAGAATTTATAAAATTTATTGATAATACTGAACTAATCACTAAGAGAACAAGTAACATTGATAAAGTTGATGCTGCCATTGATGAAGGTAATCCAAGAATAGATACTTTAACGACAGATCCACAACAGAAGTCAAGTGAAAGCTCAAGTCCGGAAATTTGCATTAATTTAATTATTGACCACTCATTAAGTATGAAGGGAGACAGAATTAAATATGCCCACAATTCAATAGTAACTTTTTTTGAACTAATTGACTCTTGGAAGAAAAATTTCCCTAAAGAATTAGCTAATCTAAATGTACAGTTAATTAAATTTGGAGGGTATGGTGAGAGTGAAATTATCTATCCTCTCCAGAAAGTTGATGATATTGATTATGTTATTAGTAAAATCAAGAGTTCAAAAGTTCAGTATATGCAGACTATTTATGATGAGGGGTTTGGTAAAGCTATACATCAGTTAAATAACAAAGCATATTCTATAACCAAAACAATTTTGTTAACTGATGGTCTCGATGAAGCACCACAACCAATGCTAGGAGATTATACATCTCTAGGAGAAGTCCAGTTCTTAATCTTTAACGATAAGGTAACCTCTCTTCCTTTATGGGAACATAAAATCCCCAATTCAAGTGTATATCAGTTATCAAACGAGTTTGAAGTTACCAGTATTCTCCTTCAGACACTTTTCTCCCTGATTGATAATAATAATGAATATCTAATTCGTCAGGGGAACATTGACTCAGATGGGTTTGATTTTTTCAAGCATAACAATGACAATTTATCACTTATTGTCATACCTCTTTCTAAGAAGAATCTAAGAATAGAGTCGATAAAATCAAAGGATAATGAAGTTATAGAGAAAGACAAGTACCAAATCGAACAAAAAGATACATTCATTCAAATAAAGCTAACAAGTAATCTATCCTCAGGAAATTATCAAATCCAGTTTAATAATATAGCATCAGAAAATACTCTTAAATGGATTTCTTTTGAGAAAGCTAATATAGTATTAATGCCCTTTACAATAGATGGCAAACAGCTAAGTAAAGAATATGTTGCAGGTAGTTCTCAGAATTTCCAGTTAAATTTTTGGGATATACTTACTAAAACCATGGTTACATATCCAGAATTCTTGAATCATGTTTCCTTTTCATATCTCTTAACCCCCAACCAAATTTATAAGAAATCAAATAGTATTTATGATTTAAGGTTCTCCTATTCACTATCCCCAAAGGTTGGAGAAGAACATACCATCCATACCAACTGGGGATATAATTATAGTAAGCTTAAACAGCCAAATCCAAAGAACAAACCTATTGCAAAATTTACCACTGTTAAAAAAGGTAATTTGGTAGAAGTAAGGTACGATACCACATATACTTGGGAAGGTAGGTCTCTCAATATTGAAGCTGAGATAGTCGATGGTGTAAATTCCTCAGTTAATGCCTTATTTTTATTAGTGAATGGGGAAAAACTAAAACTTGAAAAGTCTGGCAATGTGTTCACTGGTGTAATTGAAGATTTAAAGACAGGAAACTATAGTTTAAGCTTTAGTAATGATGATGTTAACACTTATGAAGTTTCAGCAAAAAGTATATCAACTTTTTTTGTAAAAGAAAGAATTATAAATATTTATGTTGAATCTCCTGATTATGCTGAAGTAGATGAAAAGCTCTCCTTCGGAAAGAAGTTTTCAATTGCTTGGAGTAAAATCTTTGGAACAAATAAAGATTATGAAGTAAATAAAGAAAATAGATCAATTACCCAGAACTTTGTTGATTTCTCTTTACCTTATAAAAGTGAACTTAAAGGCGAATATAAACTATCAATAGAACCTAATAAACTTTTTCCTGATGAGAAACTTATAGGTAAAATGACACACATTGGAGAAGCATCCTTTATAGCTAAAAATGAAACTGAGCCATCTCTATTCTTCACTTTCCCGTCAGAAAAAGAATTCACGATTACTTCTCAAGATAAGAGCTTTTTAACAACTTTCAAAGTAGAAAAAAATAAAGGTAAACATTATTTCCCAGAGATAGTTGAACCAAAACCAATTATAAAAATCCCCTGCACTATCATTTCTCAAGCTGAGACAAGTGTTGAGAAAGAATACTCACTGGTTTTCAATTTTAAAACATCATACTCAGATTGGTGGATTAATAATATTGTTGATGTTACAATTTATATAATCGTGATAATAGTTTCAATAATTCTACTTTTTATTATATTACTCCTTCTATTATTTATCAGAAGACGGAAAGTAAGAAAAATGGAGGTTTGGCAAGAGATTAAGGATAAATCTCCTGAAGACTTTTTAATTAAATTTCCTAAAACTTTTAGAGATAATGTAAGAGAATTATATGCAAAAAGTAAAGAAATATCACAAGATGATAATATCTCTGAGATTAGAAAATTTAAAACAGTTTTAGAAAAATTACCAAAGAAGATGGAAAAAATCGCATTAAAAAATTGTGATTTATTTGAACTAAAACAACTTAAAAAATTAGTAACTACACCTTATCAAGAAAAGTCATTTTCATTTATTCTTGAAACAGGAAATAGATTAGATATTGTTGCTTTTGAAAAAGATTCTATCTACAATGAAACAAAAATTAGAACTAGAAATACAATTTTAGCAAATTATGGAGAGATAAGAAGTGAAGCAAATAAGACAGTTTTAATCAAAGAATCTATCCCAACATATAAGAATAATAATTTGATTATAGATAAT
Organism: Candidatus Cloacimonadota bacterium; assembly: GCA_016838885.1. Taxonomy (GTDB): domain Bacteria; phylum Cloacimonadota; class Cloacimonadia; order Cloacimonadales; family JAFGVF01; genus JAEKNW01. The sequence goes on along the minus strand of JAEKNW010000239.1, from coordinate 311 downwards.
CAAACTGAACTCAAAACTGGAGACATAATAAATTTTGATAATCATGTAGTATTAACTATTAGCATTCTAAATGAAAATAACCTACAATTAATAATCAAAAATAATCAGTAAGAAGGAGATAAAATGAAACAATACAGTATAGGACCTGCTATATTTATCGGATTAGGTGGAACTGGTCGAATAGCTTTGTTGGAATTAAAGAAAAAGTTAATGCAAAAAGGTATGATAAGAAGTGATGTTCAAAATCCTTTACTTAAATTTCTAAGTATTGATACTGAGTTTTTATCTAGTAATACGCTAGATGGTAACAA
>JAEKNW010000238.1 GCA_016838885.1 Candidatus Cloacimonadota bacterium | reverse complement strand
GTTCAAATTCGAATACAGTGTGTTCGAATTTCCTTTTAGATACATTTGCTTGAGCCTTCGCTAAAAAATTCTACATAGCTTTAGTGAAGTAGAAAGCTATGTAGCATGTATAAGCGAAGTAGAAAGCTACGCCAACACAAGAAAGAATATAGTGCTATTCGCAAAGGTCTGCTGCACTATCTGGGATAATAGGCTATCTTATCAAAAGTTCAATTAGCGATTCTAAAAGGATATTTTTCTGTTCTTAATGGGCATTATTCTCTAACAAATACGCTCCAATAAACTTATTAACTCCGAGTTGGTCTCATTATCACAACTTTGAATATATTACCTTCCCTATCATCAATAAATGATATATCTTTATAAGCAGTAACAGCTCTGATAATACCTGTTCCCAGACCCCTATAAGGTAAAATATGGGTAGCATGAGAAGTAAGTATAGGATTACGTTGATTTGAATTTCCATTTTTAATATTTTCTATAGTCAAATTATTTGGAAGATGTCCTGGACTAATTATTTCTATTCTATCATCAAACATAAAAATTCTGATTGGGGCAGAAATAAAATAATCTCTGTGAATTAAAGCATTAGCAATCAGCTCTTCAAAAACTACTTTTGGGATCTCTAATTCTCCTATGGAATTTATATTTTGATTTTTTTGAACCTTCTGTAAATTTCTAGTAATGAAGCTTAGAGTCATTTTAAAAACATTTTCAATTATACCTGAGATGTCTTCACTATCATTGTATTCTCCAATTGATATGGTATTGCCGGAATATGCAACACATTTAACAATAAAGGAAGGAATTTTGAAAACATTATTTTGCCCAAAAATTAAAGCTCCAGCAATATTTAAAAAGCCATCTCTACCCAAATTCAAATTTGAGATAATTGTTTTCAATGAAAATTCAGTATCATCAATGTTATAGTTAAATCTTTTCATGAAATAAGACTTAAAATAATCAAGTTCGATATCTGTGATTAACATATTAGGAACTAAAATCTCATCACCATGTATCAAACCGGCACTTTGATATATTCGTTGAATCTCTTCTCGAGATGTTGCTTTTCGTTTATCAGCACCACTTTTAACCCAGATTACACCATTTTTATCCATATATGGCTTTGAGATACCTTGAGGAATATGTACAACCATTACCAATCCTCCTGGTAGTTGGATATTCTCAGTAATAGGATTTATTGCCGGTTTTACTTGTTGAGATGCTGCATTTGATATAAGATTGTTTAATCTATTCATATCATCTCTATTAAGCCCTGATATTTGTCCATCATCTGACACGCCAATGATCAACATGCCACCTTTTGTATTACTAAATGCAACCATTTCTTGACCAGCAGAAACTTCATTATTAAAATTTGCTTTGAACTGGTGTTTGCTATCCTCATCTCTAGCAATTATTTCTATTAACTCAGAGGTTTCCATATATTATAAATTTCCTTTCTTTTATTAAATGCATCTTCTCCACCTTCCATAATATCAACAATTTCATGTTGCATTAATGGACTATCAATACTGCCCTCAGTAAAAGTAATCTTTTCATCTTCATATTTAAAGGAAAAAATCTTTTCACTATCTCCTAACACAGGGAAATTTGCATTATGTGTTGCAAAAATAAACTGAGTTTTTACTTTCAGTGTTTTTAATAGCTTTATTACTTCTTCATAAATTGTTTGATTATCTAAATCATCTTCAGGTTGGTCAATAATTATCAAATCATTCTCATTTTGGCTAAGAACAAATAGAATAAGAGCAGATGCTCTTTGTCCAAGCGAATGATGAATAAGCTCTTTACCACGATAAGTAATAGTAAATTTGTTCGGTACTTGCCAGGTTAACAACCCTTTAATGTTGTTATAGAAGTAATTTTTGAAAGTCTCAGAAGATGAAGTTAGTGAAGATAAAACATTTTCTATATCATTAGATATTGCGGAAAAATCAGAGTATTCTTGTACAATGTTTTGCAGAGAATTTTCCCAAATCTTGCTTCCTCTAAATGCTTCTTTGAAAAACTTAAGGAAAGCATCTTTATCTCCTTTGTATTGAGCTTCAATTCGTAAAGAACTATTTTGAATATTAATTTTATCTAACTCTTCTTTTATCAGAGAAAACTCACGATGATAAAGTTTGTTTAGCTCTGATAAGTTTTCTTTTAGCTTAAGTCTAAGTTCTTGCTTCCTATTTTGCTGTTCTTCAAGACTCTTTAGTAGTTGCGTAGTAGTTTCAATAGCCTTTTCGATCTTGGGGAATTCTTCTAAATCAAGGCTCTTTCCACTGTTATGAAGTTCTACCTCAAGTTTTCTTCTGACTTCTTCAAAAGTTTCCCTCTTACTTTTTTTTAAATTCTCAAAATCATTTTTCTTTTTTTCTAAAATGTTAGCTATGTCGTCAATCTTAATTGTAGTTGATTTAAGATTGTCAAAATTAGATATTATTTTACTGTATTCTGAAAAGAAATCATCAAAGTAATCTGAATTATGTTTTGATTTATGAAGTGTCTGGTTTTTTAAATCATCTTCATAGCTATCAATTACTTGTTTTAAATCATTGTTGAAATTTTCTATACTTGCTAGAATACCCTGTATTTTCCTTAAATCAGACTCAAAACTTGATTGTTCTTTTAGTTTATTTTCAATACCATTGTCTTTGTATATTTTTAGTCTGTATTCAGCATCCTTTTTTCTATTTTTAGTATCTTTTATTTTATTATCTACATCAGATAATTTTTCAAGTTCGATACAATTACCAATAACAGCATTCTTTTTTATTTCAATTTCTTCTCTTATTCCAATTAGTTTATGTTCTACTAATATTTCCACTAAATCTTTTTCAAAACCTTCTCCAGTGCTTGATAAATCCTTTTGACCAAAGTAAATAGGTTTATGAATAATTGTTTTAGTAATCGAAATACCTGAGTTTAATTTCTCATTAATGAAAACCTCAGGCGCTTCGTTGAGAACACGAGATATTTCGTACTTATTGCCCAATCTATCTTTAGCAATGACAGAAACTTTACCACCACTTTTTAGTATATAATTTAATAACCTTTCTTTATAAGACTTATCAATTGCTTTATCTCCAAAATGTATGTCTAAAGCATATCTTATCGCCTCAATAACTGATGATTTTCCACTGCCTCTTATGCCTATTAACGAATTAAGCTCTGGAGAAAAATTTAAAGTATGCTGGTCCAAGAGACCACCTGTAAAAGAAATGCTCTCTATATAAGAGTGTTTAAATTCATCTGGTTTATTATTTAACAGCCTATTTTTATAGTCAATTAAAGCGTATTTTACAGCTTCAAAAGAGTAGTCTCCTACTTTAATCCAAGTCTCTCCTGATTTATCTCCAATATCCTCAATTTTTTTGGAATCAGATCCTTCTACTTCTGCTGGGTACCAATCTCCAAGCCATGACTTCACTTTTACTCGCAAATCATTAGTCCTGACCTTTTGGAATCCTAATGTTCTTTGCCTAAGTGAAGAATATCTAGGTTCTGACAAATCTTTCAGGCGACCTCCACTCAACTCTTTCCATAGTCCATTGCTTTGTTCAACATGAGCAAAAACTAGAAAATAATCTCTGCTAGTTTTATTTAACTCTTCGATTACTTGTAGTAGATTCTTTTCACTTCTTCCGTTTTCATTGTTGTATTCGCTTTCTGTCTTACTAGGAAACATGGAGGTAAGAAAAGAAGAAATATAATTTTTTCCATTTTCAATCCAGTGTTCAGAAAACACAATTAATGTATGAATTCCATTAGCTCCTTCATTAATTGATAACTCTACACCTGGTAAGATGAAAATATCTTTCTGCTTAGCTTTTTTACTTATGGATTTGAACTCTTCAAAATCAAACTTATTATGATTAGTTATCACTCCAATCCTTATATCTTGCTGAGAAAGCCTCTCAACAAAATCATTTGGGAATGTATTTTTTTCTGGATATTCACAATTATTTTTATATACAAATTCTGTATCTGCAAGAGTATGCAAGTGAAAATCTGCCTTTAACCATTTACTTCCATTTTTAAAAAGTTCCATAAATTCCTCTATTTGATTTTAATATCTTCAGCAGAAGCTTATATAAGTTCAATAATGAAAGCTTCTGGATAACTGTCCAGCTTTAAATATTTTATCCATCATAAAATTGTCCAGTACTAAGTAATTTGACCATTTTTTTCTATTTCTTACTTCACCCTCACAGGTCGGGATTTTAAATTATCATTGTTAACACAATGAGGCGGAGAGAATCTCCACCGTCCGACAGAAGAGGTCTTCACTCTTCTCTAAACTCTGTGAAACTCCTCTTAACCTCTGTGGAACTCTATGT
>JAEKNW010000237.1 GCA_016838885.1 Candidatus Cloacimonadota bacterium | reverse complement strand
TATATGCGTCCGAATTCTGTAAGTTATTTTGCTAAAAGAATCTGCACTCTTCGCCTGTGATACGTAGCTTTAGCGAAGTATTACTAAAGCTCTACTGCACCATTCAGGTTTATGAATAAAAAAATAAAAACTCAGATAAAAACTATCATAGAAGCTTCACATCAAAAGTGGAACTTGTTAAATCCCCAAGAACCTGTCCTTTTTGCTATTTCCGGAGGAAAGGATTCTCTCTCCATGTTGGACTTGCTGTATGATTATTTCGATGATTTTAAATGCCTTCATGTATCCATCTCCTCAGATTCTGATCTCTCTTTTATCCCCTTTGTAGAGCAGTATTCCCCCATCGAGGTAATCCAAACTCAAATTATGCAAGAAGTTAAATCTTCTAAGAAGAATCCTTGCTTCATCTGCAGTAGAAGAAGAAATCAAGCTATTTTTGAATATGCTCAAAGTCAGGGGATAAAAAAAGTCTTCTTTGGTCATAATCGTGAAGATGTTACTGAAACGCTGATAATGAACATGCTGTATTCAAATAAAATATCAACTATGCTTCCTAAACAACCTCTCTTTGGTGGTAAAATTGAAGTAGTCAGACCTCTTTATGAAGTCCCTGAGCTTTTACTCTCTAACTATGCTAAAGACATCCCTGCTATAGCTAAATCCTGTGAGTTTGATGGACATACCAAACGCGAATATGTAAAGATGCTAATCAATAAAATATATGCAGAACATCCAGATATAGATATCAGAGATAATCTTTACAAGTCTATTTTAAATATTGACTTAGAACATCTACCCCTCTAGCAGTAACTTAATAATTATTTCCAGCCCTTCCCTATCTTCATCATCAAATGAATTCAATTCTTTGCTGTCAATATCTAATACTGCCAGAACCTCATTGTTTTTAATCAGAGGAATCACTATTTCGGATTTAGATCGGGAATCACAAGCTATATGTCCTGGGAATTTTTCTACATCAGAGACAATGATACTTTTTTTCTCATTAATACTTGCCCAACATACACCTAGCCTTTTTTTTAATACTAGACATGCTACAGGTCCTTGATATGTTTGAACCGTAAGTTGTCCATCAATTAAACTATAAAAACCTGTCCAAAAATAATAATTAAACTTATGATGTAGTAGAGCGCAGGTTGTTGCCATTCTTGCATTAAAGTTATCAGTCTTTTGAAACAATTCTTCCAACTGATCAGCTATTCTTTGATATCGAGCTAGTTTATTCATCTTTTCTACTCCTTAACTTGCTTCTTTATGTAAAGTTCAATAAAATTTATTAACTCTGAAGTGCTGGGGGAATGTTTTTCTCTCACATAATATCCTGAAGTGCAAACCCCTGTTAATAAAGCTTCATCAGGGCTTAAGCCTTTCAAGAGTCCATGACAGTATCCCGCATTAAAATTATCCCCTGCCCCGGTGGAGAGTCTTGGCTTAGGAGTAAAAGGTCCATCACACCACTGACACTTAGCTTCATAACCACAACTAGCACCTTTGATATCATGGATTACGCAAGCATAAATCCCCATCTTATCTTTTATCATTAGTGCTCTTTTAGCTAAATCAGACTCTTTTTTCTTGAGGATTTGGGAAATTAAGTCTGATTCATTCTTGTTAAGACCCAAAACAACTTTACCAAAGGTATGCATTTCACTAATATAAAAAAGAACTTCGCGAATATCTTGCCTATCCCTCTTAGTCGGATCACTCAAGTCAAAGTAGATAAAAGGTCGGTGCTTAGTTTTTGCTAATAATTTAGTTAATCCTTCTATAATCCCGTTCATCCCGAAAATAAGAGTCCAGTTATTAAAGGCTATTAATTCGCTCTCTTTAACTATCTGTTCTAATTTGCTTTCTCCGATTTGAGTAATAATATTATCCCAGTTTACCTTATCCATTGGCTCAATCTTACCTAGCATAATCTTCCCATCTGTGAATTCTAAGGCATCGGTATGCCCTGGGTCTGATATGGAAAAACAGTTTCTACAAGACTGAGAAAATTCTTCAAACAGAGGGTGAATCTCCTCTTTCCCAATTGCTCCGATAAAATCAATACTATTACCTAATTCTGATAGGCAATTAGCCATTATAGGAGCATTACCACCTAACTTAATCATAGTAGGTACTATTTCTATATTCATGCTTAAACCTGCGTATTTACCAACTTTATAGGAATAGTCAGTGATAGTCTTGACAGGACGATAAGTGCTGGCAGTTAATCTTTCCTCCACTACTTCACATATCTCATCAATGAAACCATCAAAACCCACCAAAACTTGATGTTTCTGCTCACGACCTGCTCTTAAAAGCTCTATTATCTCTGAATAATCTCTCATGGGATTACCTCATTTTTTTAATTTATCCCCAATGGTGCAATAGCATTATTTGGGTTTACCCTAGACTAAATAACCCTTATTCTTTGTCAAATCAAAAAACTTGATTATAGTTTAAATAATTAAAAAAACCTGAGGTCATAAATGTCAAAACTGTGGAAAATCATAGAATTAATCTTTCTCTTTATCGCCCTACCCGTGTTGATGAAATTCAACATTATCCCCTTACCCCGCTTATTATCCTTGATGATAGTATTTGGCTTTGTGCTCTTTATTTCCATTAGACTTAAATACTTAGATAGAAATTGGTATAAATTACCGACACTTGACTCAAAATATTGGCTAAAAATGGGGTTAACTTACCTTGCTTCCTTCCTATTCTTCATAGCTTATATTTACTTTTTCCTGGGGGAGAAACCTTTCATCTTGCTTAGAGAAAGACCTCATTTAATGATAATTATCTCTATCTTCTACCCCCTATTCTCAGCTTTCCCTCAAGAAGTCATCTACAGAAGCTTCTTTTTTGAAAGATATAAAAACATCTTCACTACTAAATATCTGCTTATCTCTAATATGCTGGCTTTTAGCTTCTTACATATTATCTACAATAATCTGCCCGCCCTTATTCTTACCCTCATCTCCAGCTTAGTCTTTACCCTTAACTACCAGAAAAAACGCTCACTCATGCTGGTAACTATCGAACATTCTATCCTCGGACTTATTGTTTTTATCACCGGGATGGGAAGGTATTTTTATAAATAAAATACAGGGCTGATTTCTCAGCCCTTTTTAAAATATCAGGTAATATTCAAAAAACTATTTTTTTACTTCAACGGTTCTGCAAGAAACAGTAACGTAAGAAGTGAAAGCTGTAATCAAACCGTCGATGAAAGTTTGTTCAGTTTTGATTTCATAATTTGCAGCGCCTGATGCCATTTGATTGGTATTAACTTCATTGATTGGAACTAGTCCGAATAATACATACCATTGGCGAGCAGTTTCGATATTGTTGCCTTGAGCACCATTTCCAACTTTATGGATATGAGTTGAACAAGCCACCATACTTAATAACATAATAACAATAATTGCTGTCATAAAAACTTTTTTCATTATTGATCTCCTTTTTAATTTAAAATTGCAATAGAGGCTAGATAAGTCTCTATCATATATGATATTTCCTGATATTTATCTTCTAAAACTAGAATATTAGTATCTACATAACTTCTTTCATTAATTTCAACGATAACTTTGAGAACTATATAATCTTCAGACCTAATCATAAATTGGTGATATATTATATTTTCGAAGGTAAAATCGCTTTGAGAAAGTAACTCTTTACCTTCAAAAGTTGGGATAATTTCTTGAAGATAATCTTTAATTTTTCCATCATTATATACTTTTACAGTAATCATACCGGCATGTTCGATGTTCTGAAAAAAGATCATATCTTCTTTATCCTGGGAAGCATTTTCATCTATTACCCAGTCATTTAAATGAGCTACTTGAATTTCAGGAGTAACATTTATAGCTTCTTTAACAAGAAGAGAATCATAGTTTAAAAGGATATTTTCTAAAGCCTTATTATTATCAGCTTTGTTACAGCTGATTAAGATTAGAATCGCCAACATTAGTAAAAGTCGAGAGATATTTTTCATAAAACTCCAATAATTATAAATATTAGAGCAATTTAAAATATAGTTAAAAAACTTGTCAATAAAAAAACTTCTTGAGAATTATACTCTTGTTGATTTGTCGATTTATTGATTTGTTGATTTGTTGATTTGTTGATTTGTTGATTTGTTGATTTGTTTAATTGTTTAAATGTTTAATTGTTTAATTGGTTAATTGATAATAAGAGAGATAGAACCAGTGTGGGTTTAAGAAACACCCCGCCTCTAACGAGGCACCCCTCTTGCACCATCTGTCAATAGAAGTTTAAAATGGTACAGATTTGGAAGTTTAATCTGGTACACTATTGTAACTCATTATTAGTTATATTTTCCCTTTCATTCTATAACT
>JAEKNW010000236.1 GCA_016838885.1 Candidatus Cloacimonadota bacterium | reverse complement strand
GGATTTAACCCAAATAATGCAGTAGATCTTTGAGAATAGCACTATATTCTTTTGCAAAAGTAACTTCCATAATTTTCAGGAATATATATATTATATGCCCTCAAATTCTGTAAGTTATTTTGCTAAAAGAATCTGCACTCTTCTCTAAAGCTCTACTGCACCATTCGGGTTTAATACTAACAAGCTTACAGCTTGAGGCGGAGAGAATCTCGACCGTCCGACAGAAGAGGCTTTGTTAACAATAAACAATCATTATAAAATGTCAAGAAAACATGACGATGTGCAATATTATCGACTTCTTTAAGGATAAACTATTAGGGAAGGTGGCTTGATGGTTGAAGAGTCTCCGGGTTAATCAAAGCCCACCAAGAATAATTTTTCTTGACTTATCATAAGCATATAATTTTGTTAAAAGAAAAAAAACATAGGAGTAAAGAATGTTTAGAAAGATAATTTTAGCATTTTATTTTGTCATAATAGGATTACTCATAATTGGTTGCCAAAAAGAGGTTAAGTTAGAAAACAAGCTTGAAGAAGCCTCTGCTTCTGGAGTAGAAATTGAGGGAAACTTGACTTTTGATGATAGTCTTAGACCAGCTTGGTGGGAGACTTTAGATAATACAGACTATCTTTATTCTTATGCTTATTCCGATGGTTCAGATCAAGAAAAGATTAAGCTTGAAGCAATTACTTCAGCTCAAAGCAAGTTTTTAAGTATTAATAAGAAATATGTAGTTAATTTAGCAGAGTTAGTCATAAAAGAGAGTAATTCTCAAGATAAATTTAAATCAAATTCAATCACTACTAAGAACGGTGTAATTTATAAAAAAGATTATTCTCGTTATTTGAAGAGACTGGAGACAGAATATGTTTCCAAGAATGAAAGTGAATTTCGCTGTTTTGTAGCTGTTGGATTGCCGGTAGCGGAAATTCAGAAAGAATTCGTTAATCAATATCAAAAAAGTAAGCCAATGGCTTCGGCTTTTGCAAATTCTGATACTTACAGGTATATGTTAAAAATTGCCGGATTAGAAGTCCCTGTTCTTCAAGAGATAGTTGAACAAAAAGCTATCAAGCAAGAAGAGCCTAAGAAAACTGAAGTAAAATATGACCAAGATGTCATCCCTGCTTGGTTTAAGGTATCATATAACAATTTAAAAGTGATGGTAAATCAGACAGCTACAGGCACTTCTACAAAGCAAGCTGAAGAAAAAGCAATAGCTTTGTGTGAGAGTAATAAGCTGAAAGCTGCTAATAATTTTGCTAGAGCTGAAGCAGAAAAATACAGAGCAGCTTCTGAATATGATGAAATCCAATTTGCCGAACTTAAGAATAAAATTTCTCAAGAAGTAAATAGGATTAATTTTCCTTTGACTAAAGAGCATCTGAAGACTATCCAGATTGGTGAGAATAACTACAAAACTTATGCTCAATACTCTGTAAATAAGAAGTCAATACAGAATGCCTTGATTGAAGTTTTAAAAAGTGATGATATTTTGTATTCAAGATTGAGAGCAAGTATGGCTTTCGATGATTTAGATAATGAGGATTTTTAAAAAAGAATAACTAAGGAACACAGTAATGAATGTGATTAAAGTACTTTCCGAAAATGTTACAAACCGGATTGCTGCCGGAGAGGTAATCGAAAGACCTGTCTCAGTTGTTAAAGAGTTAGTTGAAAACTCTTTAGATGCTGGGGCAACATCTATCTATATCAAGATTGACCAAGGTGGTAAAGAGTTGATCCAAGTAACAGATGACGGAAAGGGGATGTCTAACGATGATGCTCTGCTCTGTTTAGAAAGACATGCAACTAGTAAAATACGAGATGTAGAGGATATTGTCCATATTAGTAGTTTAGGATTTAGAGGTGAAGCAATTCCTTCTATTGCTTCAATTAGTAGATTTAATCTTATTACTAAAGACGAAGAATCTGATGTAGCTGTCGATATCTATGTTGATGGTGGCAAACTAAAAGATGTGAGAAGAACTGCAGCTAATACGGGTACAACTATATCTGTAAAGAAGATTTTCTTCAATGTTCCGGCCAGAAGAAAGTTCTTGAAAAGTGATATTGTGGAGTTTAAACACATCCTCAATTATGTTCATTATCAGTCAATCCTTTACCCTAATGTTTCATTTAAACTAGTGGCTAATGATAGAGAGAAACTAAACTATCCTGCTGTAAATAATTATAATAGAAGAATCAAAGAAGTCTTTGGTAAGTCTTTTCAGGAACAGGAATTTATTGAATTAACCTACAACACTAAAGAACTCTCTATAAAAGGCTATATTGCAGGCTTAGAAGAGTATCATAAAGGATTTGAGCGTTATAAATATCTTTTTATCAATGGACGTTACATCAATGACAAAATAGTTATAAAAGCCTTGAAAACAGCCTATCAACCCTTTATTGCTAAAGAGAGATATATGCAACAAGGAATACTCCCCCCTTATATTCTCTTTATCGAAATTGACCCTGAATTAATAGATATAAATGTTCACCCTGCTAAACGAGAAGTTAGATTTAGGGATACTCATCTAGTCTATAACGCTGTAAAAGATTCTATAACTAATAGGTTAAATCAGCTTCAGGAAGATAAATTTAAATCTATAAAAAATAAATTTGGCGAAGGTTTTGCCAGATCATCACGTGAATATGAAGAAAGAAGTAAGCAAGATAATTTTAATAATAATCAGGATTTTACTAGTCAAACTAATGATTTCTCACTACCTGAAAATCATCAGGCTGAATCTCATAGTATTATTAATGATGGTCCGAGAAGCTTTCCTCAGAATGCCAATCAAAGCAGTTATTCAAAACCTGATGTGCCACGTTTTCCTACCTATAAAAAAGAGTTTAGTGAGTTAGTTCAGCCTAGTATATTTGATCAAGATAACGATTCTAATAATTTTGATTCAACCTTGAATCAAGAGCAGATTAATAAAAATGAAGCAAGGATTGATTTGCCGGTGATTAGTGAAATTGAGGCTGTAAAACCCTGGCAATTCCAAGATACTTTTATCTTTATTCAAGTTGGTGAGGGCTTAATGGTAATCGACCAACACGCAGCTCATGAGAGAATTCTTTATGAAAAATTAATCTCAAGAATGAAGGGAGCTGAAGCTGATGTTCAAAAACTCCTCTTCCCTATCGTTATAGACCTCCCTAACTATATATCCGAGAGTCTGAAAGAATTAATCGAGGAAAATATCGAAGATTTTCATAATATTGGCTTTTCTATTAAGACTTTTAGTGGAAACTCCATAGTAATAGATGAGATTCCTGTAGAACTAGAAGAGTGGAGTGGTGGAGAAATCTTCTTAGAAATCCTGCAGACTCTAGAAACTGAATTTGAAGAAAGTGAAGATTTCCGAGATAGCATTGCCAAATCTGTTTCTTGTAAGGCAGCCATAAAGGCCGGAAAATCACTCACTGGCCGTGAAATGATTAAACTGATTAGCGATCTCTTTGGCTGTAAAGTACCTTATTATTGCCCACACGGACGCCCCTTAATCATTAATTATACCCTAGAAGACTTTAAAAAGAAGTTTAAAAGAATTATCTAATGAAAGCTGTAATAATTATCCAAGGTCCTACTGCAGTAGGAAAAAGTTCTTTAGCCTTAGAACTTGCTCAAAAGTTCAGTTTAGATATAATTTCTGCTGATTCGCGCCAAGTTTATAAATATATGGATTTAGCTACAGCAAAACCAAGCCCGGAAGAATTGAAGTTGGTTAAACATCATCTCATAGATGTTATAACCCCTGATGAAGCTTATAATGCCGGAAGATTTGCACGTGAAGCCACTGAACTAGTAGATAAGACTAGTTTAGAATTCCCCATTATTTGTGGGGGTACCGGCTTCTATATTTCCTCCTTTCTGGAAGGATTATGTCAAATCCCAGAGATATCTCCTGATATTAGAGATTCACTAACTGAAGATTGGGAAAAACTAGGTAATGAAGTAATGTACCAGCAACTTCTTAAAAGAGATCCTTTTGTTGCCCAGAAGGTTGCCAGTAATGATAAACAAAGAATTATCCGGGCTTTGGAAGTATTTTATTCAAGCAAGAAAAGATTAAGTAGCTACTGGGATGAGCAAGGCTTGTTAGTTCCTAGAAAAGTCCTTAATATTTTAATTCTAGATGACCGAGAAACAATTTATGAGAGAATTAATAAAAGATATGAAAAAATGGTTATCTCAGGCCTATTAGAAGAAATTAGATTATTACTAAAAATGGGCTATGATGAAAAGTCCCCAGGCTTGACTGCTGTTGGCTATAAAGAACTGCTCCCCTATCTTTTACATAACTCTGACTTAGCTGAATGTATAAATCTTGCTAAACAACATACCCGTAATTATGCTAAAAGGCAGATCACTTGGTACAAAAGAAGCAAATTTAATCTTGTTTTTTACAGAAAATCGATTAGTTATAATAGTATCGATGTATATATTAAAAAATTTATCGACAATTATGGAAATATCGGAGATTATTAATGAAAATTATTGCTAATGTTTATGATTATCAAATCAATCAAGAAGAATTTGATTATGCTCAAGTTTTATTCTCTGATTGCTCTTGTGGAGAAAAAGAAAATAATAAAAAAGCTATTGACTACTTAATCGATAGATACCTACTCTTATTTGAAGCTGATAAATTTGGAGTTGAAGTTACCGATGAAGAGTGGAATGAAAGAATCTTTGAAGCTTCTCAAAAATTTGAGTCACAAGATCAATATTTTGACTACTTAAAAGAACACAAACTTAACAGAATTCGTTATGAAGAGTTTCTTAAAGAATCCTTAATTATTAACAAGTTTTTAGACAAATTTGCTTCTTTTATCAAAGATAGAGTTACTAAAGATGTATCTAATTTTGCTGAAACTAACTCTGAACTCTTCTCCTGCTGTCCTCAAGCTCATGTCTATAATATCCTTTTACTGGGAGCTACAGAAGAGAATTTTAAAAAACTAATGCACTACAGAAAAGAGATTAACACCTTAGAAGATTTTAAGAGAATTGCAGATCTCTATTCAGAATGCCCTGCCGGAATCAAGTGTGGAGATATGGGATTTGTTACAGCAGATACCTTTATTGAAGAGTTGGATAGTGTTATATTCACCCTCCCTCTTAATGAGGTAAGCTTACCTGTAAAATCAAAGTTAGGCTATCACTTAATCTTAGTAACAGAACGAAATGACAATCCCCACTTCAGTGATGATGAGAAAAAAGATTTCATGCTTAATTGCTTAATAGATAATAAATCCGAACTCTATCTTCATTGCTATGTCGATGAACTGAGAAAAGAAGCATCTGAAAAGAATAAAATTATAGTAAATATATAGTTTCTTTTATGCTTATCTACTCTGATTAAGTCTCTATTTATTCATATAATATTCGATGGTATATTTTACATCAGGATCTAAATCAGTTAATTTTGATATCATCCACTCAAAATAGGATTTATCAGTCTTGATAACTTCTGATATTAATTGACCGCGATACTTTCCGAACCTAAGTTTATTAACTAAGAGTGGTTTTTGGGTTAGTTCTACGAGTTGTTGAGGACTTCTTCCATCTAAGAGCCTTTTAAGTAGCAAGAATAATACAACAATATCCCCCATGGCATCGTGTGCTTTGATTTCTATGTTTAATAGTTGTTCTATGGCAGCTTCCTCTTTGTATAATCCACGATGATACCTTAGATATTGCATAGCATGAGATTCTAAATTTGGAGCAAGATGTTTGGTAACTTTGAGGGTATCGATAACTTGCATTCTATTCTTAAAACCCTCTTTTGCTAACATAGCAATATCAAAAGAAGCATTGTGAATAACTAGATAGTTGTCTTCACTATTTAATTCTTCTAAGAATTTATAGACTTCTGTTTCTATTAATCTTGGTTGATTCTCTATCATTTCCGGAGTTATATGATGCACAGCCATGGCTGAAAAATTGATTGCTTGGTCGGTGCTACAAAAAGTTTCAAAAGGTTCCAAATTCATTCCATCATAGACGATATAAGCTAACTGAATAATTCTATCATTTTGGGCAAAGCCTGTAGTTTCAGTATCAAGGATAATAAAGTTCATAATTTCTACTCCCGAGTATTTTCTATTTCCAAAATATAAAGCTTGCCAATTTTTGACAAGCTTTATGTTAAAATCATTATCTATATTAAATTTTTTCTAGTTTTTTGAAGTTTGATCGATTCACTATTTGAGTCATAAATATTCTTTTTATGACAACACTTACTTCGATTTCAGTTTCCGACTTAGTGGAAACAAGATATCCCTCATCGGTCAAGGAATAATAAGTTGAGCTTTGTAACTTTTTAACCATTTTTTGGTCAGGATCAATATCAAGTACAAGCTTAAAGGGAACTCCTCTTGCTTTATCTATCCAGACATAACCTTCACTATCGATCTTTTTCCCGTCTTTATCAGTCTTCATTTTCATTTTATATTTAGCATATTCAATTCCCTCAATCTTTTCATCAGACTCTCTCTTTAGTGAGAACTTGTCAGATAATGTGGTCTGAAAAATCCCTTTTTCCTCAGATATAACATTTATGCTCAAATATCTTTGGACTGTTTCATAATCTTCATCTATCTCACCACGAGAATTTGAACCAGAAATAAATTTATTAATGATATCTCCATCTTCTTCTGTGTGTGAGATAAATATACTTTCTTCTTCCTCTACTTTTCCCTTCTTATCTTTTGTGATAGAGCGATACTCACTTTGAGTTGGATATACTTGAGTTGAGCTCATTTTTAGCTCTACAGCTCTAAGCCATAATTCATCAGTAATTTCTTGACCATATAGCACTACTGAAGAGAGTAGTACTAAAATTATTGTTATAACTTTTTTCATAATCTTTCCTTAATTTCTTTAATTGTTTTTCTATTGTCAAAAACATTCTTATCAAGCAATCTGTACAGCGGATCAACACCAGCCTCTATTGGCTTCGAATCAACGTAAAATGATACTTTGTTCTTTCCGCTTTGAAGCTTAAACCACCTGTTATCAGGATTTGCTACTACTTTTGTTTTTTCACCATTGACAAATTTATCAGTAAATGCCAACACTTCAATCCATTCATCTAAAGGTACTTGTGTCTCATTGCCAATTGAATCTGAACGCATTTTATAGCATTCTATCTCTAACTCTACTTTAAACAGCTCATCTTCTTTAAATACTTCTACTTTACTGACATTATTACTGTACAAAATTATATCTTCAAACATTTCTTTTGCCAGAAATTGAAGCGAATCTGGAACCTCACGATATAACTCAGTGAGAAACTCTTCTGAGTTAATATATGGAGGTTCTTGATAGCCATATTTATCCACTACATTTTTTAAGGCTGTATTGATGGCATCTTCACCGATATAGGCTTTGAGTCCATACATAACTACTGAACCTTTATTATAGTGGATATATTGCTGATTTTCTACTTGAGATAGAGGCATTTCTTTAGAGCTCTCGGAGCTTCTTCCTACGACATAGGAATGCAGTTCATGTTTTAAGAAATCTCCCATTTTTACTTCACCATATTCTTCTTCCATCACGGATAAAGCTGAATACTGAGC
Source organism: Candidatus Cloacimonadota bacterium (assembly GCA_016838885.1). Lineage (GTDB taxonomy): Bacteria > Cloacimonadota > Cloacimonadia > Cloacimonadales > JAFGVF01 > JAEKNW01. The sequence goes on along the minus strand of JAEKNW010000236.1, from coordinate 38,353 downwards.
AAGTGCTTCACTCATCAAGACAGCACCTTTAACATCAGCACCGATCACTACGTGAGCCCACCATTGATGAGCAAGTTCATGGGCAGTTACGAAGAAGGGATAATCTTGCTTCTCTTGCCCATCTAATCTGGCTATAAAGCCAATTCCTTCTGAGTATGGAACTGTATTTGGGAAAGACTGAGCAAAGGTTGAATAGCGAGGGAATTCTAAGATTCTCATTTGCTTGTGAGGATATTCCATGAAGTTTTCAGAATAATAAGTTAAGCCCATCTTCAAAGCCTTCATCATTGAAGCTAAATTATATTCATGTCCAGGATGATGATAGATTTCTAGAGCTACTTCTTTACCTGAGTTTGATACCCAAGTATCTTTTTCAATCTCATAGCGAGCAGATGAGAAGGAGAAGAATTTTAGAATTGGATGATCCATTACATACCTAAATTGCTTTCTTCCATCTTTTTCCCAGCTATCAACTAAGTATCCTGGAGCTACTGCTATTTGATCACTGCTTGTTCCGACTGTTGCTGAGAAGTTTACCCAATCTGAATCTTTAGAGATATAATGATTTCCTCTAGCCTTGAGATCATCTCTTTCAGCCATTCTCTCTTTAGGTTCTAAACCATACTTTTTTCTAATCTCATTTGAGCTGATTTCATAATGTTCAGCATAACTGAATTCAGGCATAAAGGTAGAACTATTGAAGAAGGTGCCATTCTCACAAATATTGGTATCTACTTCATAACCTTGATGAGCATAATAATCTGAGAACTTAAAGGTTAGAGTATCACCTGGGAGTAAAGGACTTGCTAGTTTTAACATAAAAAGATTATAATCTTCATCTTGAGTTAGGATTTCATACTCTTTACTGAGAGAAAACTTGAAGTTATCTTTACTTTTATTAGTAAAAAAGATCAGAGTATCAAGAGCAACATTTTGTTTATTCTGCAAGATAAGATCTCCGCTCACTTGCACATCCAGTTCATTAGGGTAGATTTGGACATTGAGGTCAACATCTGTTACTCTAGGTTGATTAAGCTTCTCTAAGTGTTTGTATTCTTTTTCAAAATTGACACTTAACTCTCTGCTTTGTTTTTGAGTTTTATAGGTATTTAGGACATTAGTGTTATGGAAAATATAAGATCCGCTAGCAATAAAGATAATTAACATGACACCTAATGATATTTGCTCAGCTAAGGTCCAACCATGATATAATTTTCTAACCCGAGCTTTGAATCCTTGATTTGCTCCAGTTCTATACAGTCTAATCCCTAAAATAAAAAGCATTAAGCTAAAACTTAACCAATAGATAACATAAGTAAAATACTTAGGAAGAAAGCTTCCAAACCCATTCATATCTGAGAAGATAACACCAGGAAGATCAAACATTTGCCAAAGAGGATGTTCCAGACCTATGTAGGGCAGATAATCAACAAATGTGAAGAATCCAAAAAAGAGTAGAATACCAGCCATTCTGTTTGGCATAATATTTTGAAACAAAATAGCCACAGCTGAGTACATTACTACCGGTATCAACAGCAATCCTCCATAGATTAAATAGAGAGAAAAATCAATATTATAGAAGCCGAGATAAAGCTGGTAACCAACTCCTATAATACTCCCGATGATCCATAAGATAGCAATTGATATTGTTAGGGTAGAGACATGTGAAATAGCTTTTATACTATTTCTTAGAGGTGAACTATCTTCAAAGAAGTCGCAATTTGAAGATCGGGAACGCCAGACTAGTTCACTACTAAATATTGCAATATAGAGTACAGAAAAAGCAAGAACTATGCCTTTTAAATTCTCAGTAATAATATAAGTTACCGGGTGAACTGCTGTATCGTAGATAACACTATAATTTGATAGTGAACTTAAGACAAAGAGGATAAAAACTACACCAAATATCTTGAAGATTACAGAACGTGTGAGAATTTTGAATTCTATCTTAAAATAATGTGATAACTGCTTTAAATAAGTCATAAAGTTCCAGTTGATAGAGATGACTCCATAATGAACATAAGATGCTTTATCAGCTTCCTTTACTTTGTTCTTCTCTTTGCTTCCTGACTTGATTAGTGGAAATTCAAACTTATAGAGCTTAAAGGACAGCAAATAGACTAAAAGGGCTATCCCTAACCACAGCAATCTGTTATACATAAAATACGATGAAAATGGCAATAACTCTGTGTTTCTTTGAGCAATTGTCCAATTTTCAGTCATTAAGCCCAAAGTCGAAAGACCAAACATATCAAACAGAGCAGAAATCTCTTTTAACTCTAGTTTACTGTTAAAGGCCATGATTGCGGTATAGACAAGATACATCAAAACTGCTGACATATTCACATATAATTTCTTCTTACTAATTATAGCTATTAGTGTATAGAAAGAAGATGCTATCAAGATGTTAGTAACAGAAATTTTGAAAAATGGATTTAGATAGTAGAGAGCATTAAAGGGCTGAAATTGTTTAGATTCTAACCAGGGAGAGAATTGAGCTAACATTAGACCCAGTTGTAAAAAAAAGAAGATACCAATAACAGTGGTAATCCCGACAAACAACCTAGCAAATAAGAGCTTATTTTTCTGAATTTGTTTGGTATAGACTAATTGATATGAATTATGACTAAAGTCTTTTAGCAAAATATCGCTTAGATATCCACCAATAAAGAGAATTAGTAAGAGATTAAGGGCAGATGAAATCATCATAATATTTATAGAACTATTTGTAAAACTCTGTTCAGCTCCACTATTCATAGTATGGATTCTAATCCCTGTAAAAGCTCCCGCAAAGGCATTCATTAGGAGAAATCCTAAGCTAAAAAAAATTAGAGCATATACATAAGTTGATACTCTCCGAAGTAGATACTTGTATTCATAGGCTAAGAGGTTAAAAAACATTATTCACCCCCGACAATGTCGCCTTGGTGAGGGATTGTTTTGAAGTAAACATCTTCTAAATCAGGAGTCTTTAACTCAAATCCTGATAAATCAGAATCAGAATAAACTATAACCCTAATATCTCCCATATAAAGATGAGATGAGATTACTTCAAATTCACTGCTATACCAATCTAATTCATCTTTCTTAATTATTTTTCTCCATATTCTTCCAGTTAATTTTTCAACTTCAGCTAAAGGAGAACCTTGGAGAATGACCTGTCCTTGATTAATAATCGCCATATCCGTGCACAAATCACTAACATCATCGACAATATGAGTCGAGAGTATAACTATCTTATCTTCACCAATTTCTGATAGAATATTATGAAAATGATTTCTCTCTTTGGGGTCTAAACCTGCTGTCGGTTCATCAACAATTACTAGTTCCGGATTTGCTATTAAAGCTTGAGCTATTCCAAGTCGTTGCTTCATTCCACCTGAAAAACCTCCTACCCTCTTCTTTCTTTGATCATAAAGATTCACTTTAACTAACCATTCTGTAACTAAGTTCTTTCTTTCATTATGATTAGTAATCCCTTTCAAAATAGCATAGTAATTAAGGGTATCCCAAGCAGATAAATTTGGATAAAAATCAAAACTTTGAGGTAAAAATCCCAATTTCTTTTTAATTTTAGTTTGATTCTCCTGGATATCAATACTATCGAATTTAATATTACCTGAATCACTTGATTGAAGAGTAGCAATTGTTCTCATTAGTGTGGATTTTCCAGCTCCGTTCGGACCTAATAGTCCAAACATCCCTTGATTAACTTCTAAATTAACTTCTTTTAGAGCAGTTGTTCCATTGGAATAAGTTTTACTTAATCCACTTATTGTAAGTTTTTTCATAGTAACTCCTATTTATATATATTTTATTACTTATTTAAATAGAAGTCGTATTAGTATTTATTAATATCTTCCCATATTAGTCTTAAATTATTCGAACTAAAAAAATCGTCAAGATTTTTTTTTAAAACTAATGGTCGGGATGACTGGATTTGAACCAGCGACCACCTGAACCCCATTCAGGTACGCTATCCTGACTGCGCTACATCCCGACTTGAATAAGAATTATTTTTCCCTGTTTTTTTGACAAGATTTTTTTACATTTTTTTAACTCGAATGATGCAGTAGAGCTTTAGAGAAGAGTGCAGATTCTTTTAGCAAAACAACTTACATAATTCGGACGCATAAAACATATATATTCGGGAGAATTATGGAAGTTACTTTTGCAAAAGAATATAGTGCTATTCTCAAAGATCTACTGCTTTATTTGGGTTTAATATTTTCTTTTGGAAAAGTAATTGTTATCTTACTTCCTGTATCAAGAACACTCTCAATATCAATTGTACCTTGGTGATATTCAATTAGTTCCTTGCATAGGACTAAACCTAAACCTGTTCCTTTTTCGTCACTAGTTCCAGAGTTACTCTTAACAAAATCAATATTGAAGATATTATCAATATAGCTTTGAGTCATACCAATACCATTATCTTCAATGGTAAGTTTTGTTGAAGTATCATTTTCACCAGCATAAATCTTAATTATCCCTTTGATGTGGGTAAATTTTATAGCATTAGTTAGCAAATTTCGAATTATCGTACTTAGCATTCTGTTATCTGCGTAAATATATAGATCATCCTCACAGTTCACATCAACTTCAATCTGTTTTAACTTAATAGAAGCGCTCAGAAGTATCATTATTTCATCTATTACATGATTCAAAGCAAACGCTGTGGGTTCAAAGCTAAATTGGTCAGTTTGAATCCTAGCCCAATCTAAGAGATTTTCTAGTAAAGTATGGGCAGAGATTGAGGATTCGTTGATCATACTAATCATTTCATCCATTTCTTCGGGTGGAATATCTTGCCATGCATCTTTCATCAGATTAGTAAAACCAATTATCGCATTAAATGGGTTCTTCAGATCATGAGCGATTATGGAAAATAGTCTATCTTTAGTAGCATTTAGGATTTTCAGTTCTTTTTGTACTTTTATAATTGAGGAGATGTATTGGTTAATCTTGGTAGTATCCTGAATAACAGCAACCCTCACTTCTTTCTTGTGATAGATATATGGTCTGGAACTTATCTTTACATCTATAAGGCCATGTTGAGCAGAGATTAGTTTGGTTTCTAACTCAGTTTTTTCATTAGAAAAAAGAAGTTTTTCTATTTGTTCTTTATCATCTTCAGTAGATAAATCAAGCAAGTTTGAAATAGTTAGACTTTTATTTGGATTCCGAAACATTCTTTTAAACTGATTATTATAATCGATGATTGCACCTCTGTCATGAACAACAATTCCTTCTGAAGAGGCATTAGCAAGTTTTCTAATTTTTTCCAAGTTTCGCTTGTCTTTAAGATAGTTCAAGATTATGAGAAGGATAATGATAAGTAAAGAAATTATACTTATGATTAAAAGTCTTTGAGAATAAAGTTGCTTTTCTTTTAGATGATAATTCTCAACTTCTTTGATATGATTTTGAACTATAGAGTGGAGTTTAACTAGATTCTCAGAGGATCTTTGAGTAATTAGAGAATCTGTTAGATTTGTATAAATATCATAATATTTTTCGACCTCATCCATATTCTTTTCCCTAAAGTTAAGACGAACTAGCCAGTTGGCATAAAAGTGAGCATTACCGGTAAAACCATGTTGGATGGCATAATCAAAGATATCAGTAAATATATCTAAGGCCTCTTGATTCTTATCTTGTTCTACATAGAACTGAGCCTTTTGAGCTAAGGCACTTCCTAAGGTATAAGTATCCCCAACATTTCTAATCAGTTCAATAGCATCATTTAGATATTTTTCTGCTTTATCAAGTTCTCCAATATGTCGATAATAACCAAACAGAGCTAGCCCTGCTGAAGATCTGAGCATTTTCGCTTCCTCGGGTAAAATATTATCATCTGTATATTGAGTCCATATTTCATTATACAACTCGAAACCTTTCTCATGATTACCAGTTAAAGTATAATTCTTGGCTAACAGAAACTTTGAATGATAAATAGCGTAGATATCTCCAATCTCTTCTCTCAATTTTAGAGAAATTTCTAAATTTTGAAATGATTCATCTATCTTCCCTGTGGATAACTGGCATAAGGCAATATTATTATGCATAACAGATTGACCATATTTATCTTGCAGATTCTGCATAGACTTTAGACCTTCTTGATAGTAAGGTCCAGCAACATCATACTGCTGAAGGGCAAAATATACATTCCCAATATCAGAATAAAGCCAAGCCAGACTTGTTTCATCAGCAACTTTTAAGAAATAACCACTAGCTTCAAATAGAAATTCTAATGCTAAATGAGACATTCCTAATTGATGATATAACTGACCTATTCTCACATATTTGTGATATTTGTCATTTAGATCATCCCTTTTAGAACTAATTTCAGATAATTGTTTCAAATATTTTATAGCTTTAACAGGGTCACTTACTTTGAATTTATCATAACCTTGTTCATATAAATGGGCTAAAGTTGAATCGGGAGAATTTTCATTTTCAGCTTGAGAGATTGCTTGCTCTATGTTATCAAAAGACCATATAGGTAATATGATAGTATTCAGAAATATGATTATTAAAAGTGTGTTATAGGTTATTTTAGCCATTAATTCCCCACGAAGTTTTTTTAGTTTCAGCTAATATTTTCTTCTTTTTTTAAAGTAACATTTACTGCATGTAATAACTCATCAGAAGAAAAAGGTTTTCTCAAAAATAGAATCCCTTCATCTATGAGATTTTTAAGTTCTTCTTTTTCCTTTGAATAACCGCTTGTAATAATAAATGGGACTTGACTATGAATATTCTTAAGCGATTTATACAAGGAATAACCATCTCCATCAGGAAGAATTAAATCTGATATGATTAAATCTAGCTTACTTAGTTGATCTTTAATAATCTCTGAAGCTGAAGCTATATCTTTGCAGGCAATGATATTGAAGTTATTCTTTCTTAGTATCTTCACAACTACATTACAGATTAAATCATCATCCTCGATTAATAATACTTTTTCTTGTTGTCCTTGAATCTTCCTCACCTTATCTATTTGAGGACCTAATTCTTGGATAGAACTTTTTGAAAAAATTGGTAGATATATTTTAAAGACAGTCCCAAATCCGATATTACTTTCAATATCAATAAAACCATTATACTGTTTAACAATGCCCTGGACATTTGACAAGCCAAGTCCAGTCCCTTTACCTTGATCTTTGGTAGTAAAGAAAGGTTCAAAAATCTTTTCAATATGTTCTTGAGAAATTCCAATTCCTGTATCAGCTACAGATAGTTTAAGATAATAACCAACTCTTCTTTCATAGTTATCTTTAAAATCACCCTCTTTAACTTCGATTTCTTCTGTAGATATTTTGATTGTTCCACCATTTTCCATAGCATCGCGAGCATTTAGGCATAGATTAAGGATAATTTGCTCAAACTGAATCTCATCAGCTTTAATCTTGATTGGTTTTGGCGAGAGCTTTAAATCAATAGTTATATTCTCCCCAATCAATCTAGAAATCATCTTTCTCATATGGGTTAGGGATTCGTTGACATTCATTTCTATGAATTCAACCTCTTGTTTTCGGGAGAAGATAAGAAGCTGTTTGGTCAGAGATGATGCTTTATTAGCAGCTTGAATGATAGTCTCAATATTTTCAACATAAACCTCGTTGCTCTCTCCGTAATCTAAGCAAAGTTCAGCATTGCCAATGACAACTTGTAAGATATTGTTAAAATCATGGGCCATTCCCATAGAAAGGTGGCCAATAGTCTCTAACTTTGAACGCTGTTCCTTACTTTTTCTTAGTTCTTCTAACTCTGTAATATCTGTAAAAATCTCATAAAATCCATCAATATTACTATGGTGATAGATAGGAATAATCTTCATTTCATATTGTTTTTGAGCTAAGATTAATTTTTTTGTGATTATTTTTCTTTGAATAAATGCTTCTTTAAAGGGAAGTTGAGGCTCATAAGTAGAGATAATTAGTTCCGGTTCAGAAGTTTTTCCTATTTCAATATTAGGGATTAACTCCTTGGCTTTGTAGTTATACTCTTGAATCAAGCCTTCAATATCTATTCTAATAGCTGGTAAATGAAGTCTGAAAAGAAGATTATTATCAGTTTCTGTTTTTAACAAGATGTTATTTTCTTCTGGTTTAATGGCTTCTGGGGTAGTTACCTGCTTATTTTTTGTAATAAACAGGTAAACTACAACAATAATTAGTAATGAATTTATTATTATTAAATAAGTTTCCATAATTTAACTTAGAATTTGAATTCAACAGTAAAGCTAAATGTTTTTGCTATTTCATCTTCACCTTTAATTTTCCCATCACCGTTTGTATCAGTATATCTCTCCTGGTAATTTCCCACTAAATAAGAATTACCACCTAGTTCATAGCTAATTTTCCCTTTTACAGTTGCATTTTCATTTCTGAATTCTCTGAAATTAATATACTCCTTATTTGTTTGAGCATACATTATTGATGCTTCTTTGATCTTTGGAATCATACTAGTATCAGCTCTTAATCCAGCCCAGAGAGATTTGCCGGTAACTACATCTTCTCCATACATATCTTGGTAAGCTAAATCAAAATAGACAATATTAGCTATATTAGTTGTAACTGAGCCATACCAACCTGTAGAGGCATTAACATGTTTTAAGAGTGAAGTCTTAGTATAAATTGAATCTGCTAAGACAAAAGCTCTTTGGTCATCATATAAATAATCAAAGAAACCTGGAATGAATTCATCTTCAAACCTACGGCCTTCTAATTTGAGGTCAAAAATTGCTACTTTAGCTCCGAAACCAGGAAATATAAAACCATGACCATAATCAACAATCTTAGCAACTTCGGCATAATGATATAGTTTTAGATATTCTTGGTTTATAATTGGAAGCATATAATCCGCACCAACTATTGTTACTTCTTCTTCATCTCCATATTCTCTCCTAGGTTTTAAATTAGGAGTTCCACCTTGTAGCTCAGGCGGTAAAGAATGCCACCAATCTTCATCAACAAAATCAATTAAATTATCACCATCAGCATCAATATCGATATCATCGGGGAATCCATCTCCATCTGTATCAACAGCATAATTGCTATTGTTAGGAAAATCATCAAAGATATCAGGAACATTATCGCCATCTGAGTCTTCAAATCTCTTATACTGGTCTGTATCGTGAGCAAAAGAAACTCCTAAAACAAAATCTTTGAGTAAAGGAGCATCTGTAATTTTCATTGGTTTAAAATGGGCTCTGGTAGCAAAGACATCCATTTGTCTGAAGTCAGCAGCAAACATCTCCATGCCAAATCCGCTATACTTAGTATTGAATCCTGTATAGCCTCCAAGCTTCTTTTGATCAGGGTAGTTGAGCATGTTAGTATATCCATTGACAATTAAACCATTTGCCAGGGTATAGGAAGGAAAACTTCCTACTAAAGCATAAAATGGGTCCCCACGATGAGCATAACGTAGATAGAGAATTTTATTTATATAATCTTGCCATTCATCCCAATCTTCTTCTCTGATATCTCCATCTCCAGTAATTAACAAGTCTATGTCAAGACCAACTCCAAACTTCCAAAAGGAAAGTTCAGGGTTTAATCTTATTCTAGTGTAGGTTTCACCGTTAATTGTTGTTGCCCCGACTGATCCACCCATTTGAAATTCAGTACCTTGGGTAGCTTCTTCCCCACTCACTTGGGCTAACATTATAAGAGGTAATAAAACCAAAAAAAGTATTAGTATCTTTTTCATATCTTCTCCTTTGAAACATTTATTTATTATATTTTAAATTTTACTGATGAGTTAAATTTAGTCAAGTAAAATTAGTAGTTAATGATCATATATCTAATAGTTCAATCCCTAATTCTTTCTTCATAACCTTTAGATTATTTAGGAGGGCAGGTGTGATTGGCACACCTTGAGCACGTACTTCTTTATCCATATAATACTCTTTCTCTCCGGCAATCCAGATCTTATCTTTGCCTGGTGCTACAGTTGAGTTTTGCAAGGTTTGCATGATATCACCGGTAATTTTCTTAAAATCATCAATCTCAGTAAAGAAATCAATATTTATAGTTAAGAAGAAGTGCCCTAATTTATAGGGAATTTTATTGCCTGCTTCATCGAAACCATGCAGTCCCTGTAAATATGATCCATTTTGGAGGGCAGCACTCAAGATTTCGACCATGACTCCTAAGCTGTATCCTTTATGAGAGCCCGTCTCTTCATCAGCCCCTCCAATAGGCAACATAGCTGCTTGTTTAGAGATTAGATCTATTAGAAGTTGTTTGGTATCAGTGAAAGGCTTTCCTTCTCTATCAATTGCCCATCCTATAGGGGTTTCCTTACCTTCACGATCCAAGACTTCAATTTTACCACGTTGAGAAATGGAAGTAGCTCCGTCGAAGAGGAAGGGAAATTCTAGGTTAGATGGTGCACCAAAACAGATTGGGTTAGTTCCTAACATTGGATCAAGACCATTAGTTGGAGCGATTGATGGTCTGGCATTAGTAAAAGTTATCCCAATCATATCTTCTTTGATAGCCATTGAAGCGTAATATCCGGCGATTCCATAATGGGTTGAGTTTCGAACAACAACACAACCAATACCATAATGTTTTGCTTTATCAATGGCTGTTTGCATAGCTCTATGAGAGATTACATGTCCCATTCCGTGGTTACCATCCCAGACTGCTGTAGCATATTTATCTCTTATGATATCAATCTTGGTGATTGGAAATTGAATCCCTGCCTTAATTCTGTCATAATACATCTTACATCGTCCTATTCCATGGGATTCTATTCCGCGTAAATCTGATTCAATTAAGACATCTGCACAGATTTTAGCCTCATCTAATGGAACATCTAATCGTGTAAAAACTTCAACCATAAACTCATGCAATTTTTCTACTGAAATTCTCAGCATTTCTCCCCCATAAATGTATTTTTTTGTTATCTTAAATTTAATAAGTGATAGATATCTACCCCATTATTTTTGCCCTTAACGTATTCATTACAGATAAAGGCAACATCAGCTCTATCTTTAATATATTCTAAAGTAAATTCTGAGATTATTATTTTGTTATCGCTAGGATATTTCTTATTTGATGCTTCTAATCTTGCTCCAAGATTAATAACATCTCCTATGGCAGTATAATCAAAAACTTGCTCAGAACCCAAGTTTCCTACAACAGCAAAGCCTGAATTTACACCAATACCAATTTCAATAATATCCTTTCCCTCTTCTTCCCATTTGGCTTGCATCTGAGTAAGTCTTTCTCTCATTAACAAGGCAGTTTTGCAGGCATGATAAGCATGGTCTTCATCTTTAAGAGGAGTTCCATAGAGTGCCATAATTTCGTCTCCTACAAACTTATCAATAATCCCTTTATTTTCAATAACTATCTTGGTCATCTCAGTAAGATATTCTCTTAACATAGCCACAGTTTCTTCCATTTTGTGGGATTCAGTATAAGTTGTAAAAGAACGAATATCAGAGAAAAGTACAGAAATCTCTTTAGTAGCCCCACCGTATTGAAGCTGTTTGGGGTCTGATATTAGTTCTTCTACAAGTTCAGGAGCCATATAGTGTTGAAAAGCAGATTTAATCTCTTTCTTGGCTTTAGCTTCTTGTAAATATTTTATAACTAAGTTATAGAGATAAATAATAATGAGTGGTAAGAATATTTCAAGTTTGGGAATAATCAAATTGAAGTATTTAAGACTGAGTAGAGCATAAAAATAATGAGCTATCAACAAAAGAACTAGTATTCCTAAAGTTTGATAAGCATTATATTTTTGACAGATAAAACTAAATATAAGAATTATTATAAAAAGGAAAATGAGGAATAGATAATGATTAAAGATGACCAGTAAATCATCTCCTAAGAGAGAATCTAGATAGTTAGCATGCACTTCCACCCCAGGCATAACCCCAAAAGGAGTATGGAAGTTATCATGATGTTCTTTTAAGGTAGAACCTATTAAAACAACCTTGTCTTTAAAGACTTGGTTATCAATTAATTTGTCTAAATTTGATTTATTAACTTCATCAACTGTAAGTCCCCATCCTTCTAAACTTGCAGCAACTTCAGGGTCAATATCAATATCTGAGAAGAAGTCTAGTTCCTCGGAACTCATGGAATTTAATTCAATAAGATCAATAAAAGAATAGTAGATACTTGAAGCATTTATTGACTTATCCCCAGAAAAGGATCCTGCTTTATTGCGATAATTTATTGGGGAGAGATAATTTAGAAAATAACGTAATTCTTGATTGCCAGATATTACTACTTTATTTTCCAGATCAACCTCAATTTTGCTGTCATGGTAAAGGGAAAATGCTTTCAATGATAAGGAGTAGAAATCTTGATTATTTATATTATCCATTATTTGATACTTACGAAGAGAGTTATCTCTGTCAGTAAAATTAGAGACTAATCCGAGTTTGGGTTTAGCATCCATTATTCGCCTATTGGGAGGAAGCAAGAAATGATTATTACCTTCTCTCTCAATTTTACAGGCATGAATGATTTTACCTTGATTGGAGATTATCCCTAATTCTCTATCATATTTCTCAAGTTTGCTATTCACTGTTTCTACAAGAGCTTCGTTTTCTTGCCCCATTAAGGCTATTTGAGCTGTCTCGGGGAACTGGACATCAAAAACTACAACTTTCGCTCCAGCTTTTTGAATATTCTCAACTGCTTGAATGTATAGGTTTCGGGGAATGGGCCATTGAATATTCAAGGTTCGCATAGTCTCTTCATCTATTGACACTATCGCGACCTTATCAGTAAGCGATATATGACCTCTTTGTTGCATAAAGAGGTCATATAATTTCGCTTCAAATTGTATAAAAATGTTGGTAAAAGAGCTTAATATTGTTATGATAAACACAACAATTGCGACTAGAACAAATTTATACTTTGCTAGTTTCATAATTATCTTAGAATTTCTGTGAGATATTTAGATACCAATTTACAGCAGAATAATCTGATCCCTCAGTCTCATAAGATCTATCTTTAAAAGTAATACTACTTGTTAATGATGTTAACTTGAATGGATAATAACTCAATCCTAGTGAGGTAGCAGTGTAACTATTATCTTTTGAAGCATCAATTTCACTTTCATTATTTGTTAATCGATAATCAAAGAAAGGAACTATTCTTAAAGAATCCCACTCGTATTGAAGTTTGAATCTCATTGAGGATTGTTTCCATTCTTCCTCACTAAGTTCATCTTGATCTTCTTTGGATTGGCTTGAACCTGCTGTAAATCCTGTTGAATTTGTTAGATTATAACTGACCTCTGTAGAGAGAGGAATATGAGTCATTTTGGAACGATACCTGATATAGTAACTTTGGTTTTCAAATTCATAGGAGTTTTTTAAATCATCTTCATCCAAACTGTTTTGATAGTCTAAATCCAAACTAAATGGAATAAAAGGTATCATATCAAAAGTATAGCCAATTCCACCACCATAAGCAGTAGTTCTAAATTCTTGAGCTTCATCAAAATTCTCATGAATCTCAAACTCATCGTTATTTGCTATACTTGTTCTTCCTTTGTTAAAATTCAACCTTATTACGGGGAATTTATCTCTTCTGAAAATTGAGTTTAATCTATAATTTGAATATTCATTAGTTGTTGCCAAATTCTCAGATAAGTTATCACTAACTCTACTATAAGAGAAATCAACAAAGACTGTGTTATGGAAGTTTATATTGTCAGCAAAAGTAAATTCTTGGGTATCAGTGTTGATATTTCTAGCGCTTATCGAATTAAAAGCACTCCCCACTCTTTTGTAATTAAAGCTAAATAAATTACCCGCTATGTACATACTGGAGTATAAATTATAAGCTAAATTTGCAGCAGATAAGCTTAGAGGCTCAGTATTCTTATTGATAATAAAGAAACCGTCTAAGGATTCAGGGTCAAAAGGAAGATCAGCACCCGTATCCTCTTCTAATTCTTCTTGAGATATTGCTCCATCAATGATGTTTGAATTATAAGCACTCATTGCGAATTCAGCACCAAGATTAAATAATTTACTAGGACTTGATAATCTAACATCAGTACTTAATACTATGTTGTCTATTGGGTTAATTATCTGTATATCGGTTTCGTCTTCTTCTTTAGAAAATCTGTTATTAGGTCTATAATAGTCAGAGTATTCTAAGGACGATATCTTATCCTTACTTTTTGCTAGGTTAACACCAAACTGAAAAGCATTTTTATTCCCTAAGGCTAACCTAATAGCCCCAGACTCTCTCTTGAAAGTACCTGGGATATAGTATCCTTCTTCTTCTTGAGTAGATATTTCTCTAGCACTATCTCCCCAATATCCCTCTAAAACAAGGTATTTAAAATCTAATTTACTTCCTAAACCTCTGATATTGGTGCTATTCATAGTGAACTCTGAAACATAAGGAGTTTTATCACCTAAATAAAATTCCAGAAAAGGGATACGCAAATCAAAAGAATAACGATTAACTGCTTGCCTATTAGAATCTTCTAGAGAAGACAAGTAGATTCTTGAATTCATTCGAGTATATTTATTATGTCCACTTAAACTAAAAATAGTACTATGGGTGTTTGTTGACTCTTCGCTACTTTGATTATCTGTATTATCGTAAGAAATCTTATTAGAATTTCCTTTGTAATTGGCACTTCCTCTAATATTATAAGGAAGTTCATAGGTGAACATTTTCTGTTTTACTCGAACAGATTGCTCTCCGGAGTCTAACACTTCTCCACTGATTGTTGTAGCTCTAATTTGAAAGGTAAAAGATTTTCTAATCCTTTTTACATTGTAGACTAATAGAGTTGGAGTAATAATTACGTCTCTTGTAACATTTCTTCCATCTATAAAAAGCTCAATTGTATTAAGATCTACCTTGTCTTTGAGATTAAAAAGTGAAACTGATAAAGAAAAATCTTCTCCTTCTTCTACATCAGTTAGATCATTGAGAATTACAAAATCGTTGCTTATCACTCTTTCAATAATCTGAACCATAATTGGGTTAAGAGATGGTTGGTCAGCCGGATAGGTTAAGATCTCATTGTTTTTTGTTTTTAGTTCAATGAAATACTCCAAGCCACGCGCAAGCTCAGATATTGGTAAGAAAACCCGAAATTCTCCATTTTGACCTGATTGAAGATCAACATTGATACTTTCAAAAGCCACTTCTCCTCTCTCTCGATAGTAGATAACTAACTCAAAAGCATCCTGCCATGTTCCATCTAGATTGATATCTAAGCTTAAAGTAGATTCTTTATAGCCTAAAAATGGTTCATTATGATCAATAGTTATCTCAGAATATAGTGCAATACTTAATGTTAATAAGATAAATAGTATAATCTTTTTCATCATAACCTCCTAAAACTCTAAGATAATTGTCTTCACTGAACCCTCTTCATTTTCGAACTGGATTCTCATTGTGTTATCTGTCTCACTAGTTTCGAGCTCTTCATTAACTTCAGCTGGAACTTCTGTTGTCTCCTGTCTATCTAATTCCCCTTCTTGGGTGGAAGTAACAGTATTTCCTTCAGTTACCAAGCTTTTCTCTTTTGAGTTAAGATTTTCAACCTCTACCTTACCGGAAAAACCTGTAACCTTAGTTATACCGTCTTTAAACTCAACCAAGAACTCTGTACCTCTGACTGATGCAATAGTTGATGTTGTGGAAACTGAGTATTTTCCCACAATTCTTTTATTAACTTTAGATAGGATTGAACCTTCCTCTAATTTTAGATTTTTGTTAAGCACTTCATTATCTTGATCAACATTTATTACTACTTCACTATTAGAGAAGACTCTAATCTGGCTGCTATTATCTACAAAAGTAATTAAAGCTAAAGAATTTTTGTCTGTTCTGACCATGTCACGATTTTCTAAAGTTGTTCCAACAGGACAGTCTAGCTCTTGGTTACCTCTAATCAGAGTAAGTTCACCTTTAACCTTTAAGACCACAGCTACAGGAAAAGCACTAGTGCTTTGTTTTGGCTCTTCAATTGTCTTCTCCTCAACTGGTTTTACTGGCTCTTCTTTGGGTGTTTTTGGTTCACTTTTTACCACCTGAGGTGTTGAAGATGATGGTATAGAAGGAAGTCCAATACTTGGTAAATTTAAGCCTTCCCCACTACTCTGATTTGTGTCAGTATCTGATGTATCTTCTATCTCTTCTTCAGTTTCTTCCGGGATAGGATTACCTTCAGGAGTAAGCTCTATTAACTCTCCACTATTACGAGATAATAATCTTTGGTTAGCCCCCAAACTGTGAGTATTTCCAGATATCTTATTCAAAACTTCGACATTACCTTCAACAACATTGATATCAGTGCCCTCTTCAGTTAAAAGAACTTCAAAGGCAGTACCTCGAACCGATGCAACGGTAGAGTTTGTCTCAACAGTGTAGGATCCCTTGAGCTTTTCTTGCAAGTCTGTGAGAATTTTACCACCACTAAGCATAACTTTAGTGTTAAGACTATCGACACTAACAATGTTCACAGCTGAATTTGGAAAAATTCTTAATGAACCTTTAGTGAACTTGTAATAAACTAAGGCATAGGAATCCGCTCCAGATGAAATGGTAGTATTATTCTGGATAAGATCACCAGCTTTATATAGAATCTTCGTAGTGTCTGCTTCAGAGTAAATCTCACCTTCGATTTTCGTAAACAGGGCTATATCTTCTGCTATCAAAAAGCAGGAAAATAGTAATAATAAAAAAACTGTTAATATTTTTTTCATCTTTATCCTCTCTCTATTCTATACTAACTTCAATGGTGTAGGTCATAAACAACTCTCTTAGTTTATCAACAGCTTCTTTACCATAGTAAGTTTTACCATTTAGAGTTATTCCATCTTTAGGGAAATAACCGGCATCTAATAGTGAATTAATTTCCGCAATATTGAGGTTTTGAAGATTATTTAACAGTTCTTCTTGAAAAGCATTGGGGACATTAACATTGGGAGCACAACCAAACTGGAAGACGTGATAATTACTTGAGATGTATTGCTCATGATCATTTAAGTTTAGGGTCTCTTCTCCGATAAATTTTACTTTGGCTCGCCAAGCATAGTATTTACTCTCTTGGAAAGTGTAATATGGGGTGTAAATTGTGTTATTAGTCACCTCTTCTTGCTCAACTAATCTCCCATTAAACTCAATATTTGATGGGTCTAATTCATAAACTTGATCAAATTCTTTAATCTCGATAACAAAATTGTTATCACGACCGGATGTGTTCCAGTTAAAAATTATTGGTTTAAAGATTATTGGAATATTAGCCGCTCCTGCAATAACTCCAGGAGATATAACTCTTACAGATTGAATTCCCCTAACTTGGAATGTAATACTGCCATTGTCCCCGATATAGCCTGATGATCTAGGGATAAGGGTAATATCTATCCGATATTCACCATCAGGAAATTTTCCTGTTTCTAAAACAAAGTCTTTAAACTGGCTATTACTATCGACTATGTCATCAAAAGAGAAACTACCATCAGCCTCAAAATAATTGTTGGTTGAGGCGGTTATCAAGTGTTGATTTGTTACGTTAATAAATGTTCCGTTTGGATTAATAATATTATCAACCGGAGTAAGAGTAGTACCTGTTAGACGACCACTATTCCAGAAAAAATCAACCTCTAGTTCGTAGTCTGCTGTTGCATTAGTTAACCCATCTGGCAAATCAATCCTTAAACATAGGATTATAGGTTGGGAGAAAGGTGCAGCAGGGTCAAAGTAACTTACTTTTAAAACATTTAATATTGGTTGTGTACAAGTAAATTGTAAATCATAAGCATTATTAGCAAAAATTAAACTGGTAAAAACAACAAATAGGAGAAAAACTATTATCCTCTTCATAACTCCTCCTTAGAAAGAGATAATTTTATTATTTCGGTTAGTAGTGTTTTAAAATCAATTCCTTTGGCTTTTACAGCCATTGGAGTTAGACTTAACGAAGTCATCCCCGGAAGAGTATTAGCTTCAAGAAAATAAAAATCTTTGCCATCAAATCTAAAATCTACTCTTCCATATACTTTACCTGATATTCTGCTGAAGAAATTATAAGCCATTTCTTGTACTTTGCTACTATAATCTTCTGAAATTTCAGCAGGACAGATGTATTCAGTGTTTCCTTTAGTGTATTTATTCTGGTAATCATACCAACCTGCTTTAGGTCTTACCTCAATAACAGGGTATGTTTTACTTCCTAAAATAGTAACTGTTATTTCTTTACCCGGTATAAACTCTTCAATCAAAATCTTATCATCGTGTTTAAAAGCAGACACAATAGCATCCATCAAATCTTCTCTTTTTTCAACTTTCGAAATCCCTAGAGATGAGCCTCCGCTATTTGGTTTCACAATATAGGGAGCTGGAAAATCTAGAAGAAGATTTTCTATAGAATCATTCTTATCGAGTATAATCCCTTTAGGAATGGGGATTTTTAAATCTTTAGCAATTAATTTGGAAAGGTATTTATCCATAGCTATTTTACTAGCGAGAGAACCTGATCCTGTAAAGGGTAGTTTGGCCTGTTCGAACAAAGCTTGGATATTTCCGTTTTCTCCATCACCACCATGGAGAGCGTTAAAGATTATTTTGGGCTTGTGAGTGCGAACGGTTTGTAGAAAATTTTCCACACTTGCAAAATTAGCAGGGTCGCATTTATGGCATTCATAACCTGCTGAGCTTAGTGTTTTAAATATCTCATTAGCAGTATTTAAAGATACTTCTCGCTCATTAGAAAAGCCACCTTCAATAATAATAATTTTTTCCATATATCCTCTTCTCTCATTTATATCTAACTTATAAACAAATAATGCAGAGAAGATTAAAATTGTCAATAATTAAAGTTGAATTCTATAAAAAACTTTCAGTTCTGCTCCCAAAGATGCTTTAAATCTTGCGATACTATCTGTGTTAGCTCCACATAAATCAAAGATATCGTAGTCTTTTTTTAGGTGTTCACAAATTGAATGAATAAGTAGAGTGGATACTCCATTAGTCAGCTCAGAAGTGAGTGTTGAGGTAATCCAACCGTAGAAGATTTTATTATCCTTATCCATAATACAGAACATCGTAGAAATGACTTCATTATTTTGGTTTAAAATACTGAATTGTTCAATAAAACCTAACTCTAGAAGCTCATTTAGGTATTTATGAAATATCGTCTCATCCATTTTATAGTTCCAATCTTGTCTTTGTTTTGTCCCTTCAAAAAGTCTTAAAAAACTATCTATATCAGGAACTCTTGAAAAACTATAGTTCATTTTTTGAGCTTTTCGCAGACCTCCCCGTTGCCTGTTAAAATAATTATCACTGGTATATGATTTTAAATTGAATCTATAAGTATAGAGAGGTTTAGCAGAAATCCCTGACCAGAGAAAACCACGAATATCATCATTATCAGGTGAAAGATTTTTTTCAACTCTGAAGTAAAAACGATGGAAATACTCTGAGATTTTTTTATATATCTCTATGTTTTGAAGTTGATTTTCATTGGGACATTTACGGATAGCAGAGAATATTTGAATTGGTTGGTAGTATAGTTGATGAGGATTGATTAAGGACGCTATTCCCAAGATTTTCTTTTCCACAGACACGGTAACAGCTACCATATCTTGAGTGTGGAGATTTTTAACTACCAAATATTTCACATCTAGATTAAAGTACTTGATTAATAAAGCTAAAAATTTAGGTTTAAGATAGACCTTAGTTATCTGATCAATTTCCGGTAGATCAGTGATTTTATAGGTTTTAACTATTAAATCCATCTCATCCAATAAGCTTCTTAGCAACCTCTAACAGCTCTTTCATCCTAAAAGGTTTTATGATATATTCAAAAACGCCATCAACCATAGCCTTGTAAGCACTGTCCACTGTTGGATAGCCTGTCATAATAACAACTTTAAGGTTTGGATCTTTAGATAACAAGGATTCCATCAACTCTATCCCTCCGATATCAGGCATTACTAAATCAATGATTGCTAAAGAATAATCGCCTGGGTTAAATATTTCAATAGTCTCTAGGGCACTATTTGGGATAACAACTTCAAAGCCATTTTTTGTAAGATATTGCCCTACAACATCACGTAGCAATTGATCATCATCAACAATCAAGATCCTTTTGTTCATATTTCTCTCCAATCAAAAAATATTGTTTTTTTAACTTATATGTAGCTTGTAAAACTTTTTATCTTCATTCTCTCAACACTGATAACACGTTAAATCTGCTTCATTCTGTCTTCCATTCTTCTGATTAATTCAACGATTCAACAAATAAACGATTCAACTATTTTCACTCTTCACTCAAAATCTAGTTTAATAATCACAGGTCTATGATCTGAGATATTAGCAAAATAATTACTAATACTCTTATCATACTTGATAGTATAACAATCTGACAGCGGTTTGCCAAAAATTTCAATAAGATTTTGATTAATTATTATATGATCAAGATGAGAAGGCCAGTTAGGATATGAGAAATCAGCAGTATCTAAACTCATCTCATAATCTGCAAAGACAAAATTATCATCATTAAGAAAAGTTGTAAAGACATTTGTTTCTGGGATCTCATGAAATTGGTCGTTAAAATCACCCAACAAGATTACATTATCATTAGAATAATTTTCATTAATATAAATATGTAAGCTATTTAGAGCATCACGACGTCTTACTTCCTCATCCCAAGAATCCCATTCATCTATCACATTATCTCCACCTGCCTTCAAGTGGTTATTGATAATAATAAAATCAACATTGTTCCATGTAATATCTAAGACATAGGGTTCTCGGGGAAACATTCTGCTATCATTTCTTAAAATTTCATAAGTACTATTTACTGTAACTCTGTTGTGATTATAGATATAACCCAAAATTGGATTATAATACATCTCTTCATCATTTTCATCATAAACATAGTATTCTGAAGCAAGAACACTATAATCATTTAGATATAAGCCCAACTGATTAAAATCATTGGTATTAGTTACTTCTTGAACTGCAATTATATCAGCATTTAAAAGAGGGATATGATACTGTAATTGATTTATAGTGCTACTAGCTAAGGGGAACTCTTTTAAGTTCCAGGTAACAATCTGGACGACATTCTCATTATATTCAGTAACAAGTGAATCATCTTTAACTACTTTATCAGTTCCACAACTTACAAGAAATAGAATTGCCATTGAGATAATAACAATGGCAATTAGAAATTTTCTACTTAATTTCATCTAAAATTTGTCTCTCTATGTTTTCTTCATCTAAACCACAAAGTTTGAATACATCTTCAGAAGATCCAGACAAAGCATAACTCTTTACCCCAAACTTTACTAACTTTGCTTGTAGTTGCTTATCCACTAATGCTTCAGCAACTGAAAGTCCTAAACCTGAATTAGCATTATGGTCTTCAAGGGTAAAGATAAGGCCTGTTTTAGCGGCTTGAGTTAGAGCTTGCTCATCTATCAATAAAGGAGATGAGATATTCCATACTTGCAGATTAATTCCTTTCTTTCTTAAAGAATCTGCAACATTAACTGCTGTATTAGCAAGAGTGCCTGTTACAAGGAGAGCAGCTTCATCTCCATCTCTAAATTTATCAGCTTTACCATACTCGAATTTATAATTTTGATTGAAGAAAACTTGTCCTTCCTCATTAGTTATCGGGGCTAGTTTTGATCTCCCCATGGCAATAACTTTATTACCAGCTTCAGTTGCCATATAGCGAACAGCTCTGTCTGTCTGATTTGGATCTGCGGGAACAATAACTTTGAAACCAAATATATTCCTCATAGCTCCAATATAATCAATGCACTGATGAGTCTTTCCATCTTCACCTACATCTAAACCAACATGAGTAACAACCACATTGAGATTGCCATGATTAATATCAGTTAAACGATGCATATTATAAACTTCATCAATCCCAAAGACTCCAAAATCTGCCCAGAAGGTTTGGAAATTACACGTTGAGAGAACTCCAGAAACAACTGAAGTGTTATGCTCCATTATGCCCGATTGAATAAATCTCTCAGGAGCAGTTTTAGCAAAATCAGAAGTTTTCACACTACCTGCTAAATCACAATCGAAAACAACTAAGGGAGTCTTACTATGTTTATTAGAATTTTCTAAGTCAACTAGAGCATTTCCCCAAGCTGAACGATTATCTGTGGCTTTTTCATAAACTCGGTATTGGCCCTCAAGCAAGTCTGGTTGGAAGTTATTAACTATTGGGTGAGAAGATGCTTTAAAGATTTCTCTTAATTTTATCATGTCCTTGAAGTTATCATCCAGACCTAACTCTTGAATTGCTTGAACAAGCTGATCATTATTTAGGGGAGCTCCGTGAAAACCAGCCTTGTTTTCCATAAAAGAAATACCTTTACCCATAATTGTATTAGCAAGAATCATTACAGGAGTTTCATTATCCTTAGCATCATAAAGGGCATTACTAATTTCAGTGAAGTTATGTCCATCTATTTCAACTACTTCCCAACCATCTGACAAGAAATTATCTCTAATATCCTGAGGCATCACAACTGCGATATCTCCAGAAATCTGCAACTTATTATAATCAATTATCACAGTGAGATTATTCAATCCAAATTTGACAGCAAACCTTCTTGCCTCACTAATCTGACCTTTCTGTTGCTCACCATCTCCCATGAATACATAAACATGATTTGCAATGCCTTTCAACTTTGAAGCTAGAGCAAATCCACAAGCAGCTGATAAACCCTGACCTAAGTTACCTGTCCCCCACTCTACCCCAGGAACAGTTCTCTCGATATGTCCTTCAAAGATACTTCCGGCTAATCTAAACTGTGAGATTGCATCTTCAATCTGGAAAAATTGCTTATAAGCTAAAGCAGAATATACTGCCGGAGAAATATGACCATTACTCACTACAACAATATCTCGATTTTCATCCTTAATATTTTCAGGATTAATATTTGCTATCTCGTAAACAGACATTAATAGGTCTATTGTAGACATAGAACCACCCGGATGCCCTGACTTTGCCAATGTTGTCATTTTCAAAATACTGCCCCGTGCCTCTTTATTTGCCCTCTCTAATCTATCTATAGTCTCTTGGATAAATGTATATTCCATAAAGTTCTCCTACTTTATATTTTATTTCTTTAAACAAATTTGTTTTCAAGCCCTTACTTGTCAATAACTAATCTTTTTAATCGAAGAACTGCTTGTTTTCTTGTTTAGGAAAAATTTCTCTCTTAGAATTATATTTTCCTTTACAAGTATAATTTGTTATTTTTTTTTGTCTACAAACACGATATTAGATTAATAATAGTGATAAATAAATAATTAAACCCAAATATTGCATTAGCTCTTAGTGAACAGCACTAGATTCTTTTGCATCATTGGGGTTAAACTTTTCAATAGGAGTTAGAAGATGGCTGAGTTTATTGATAGATATTTAGATGTACTTCAAAATATTGAATTTGGGTTAAAAGAAGAGTATGAAAATAACAAAAATTTAAATGATGTTAAACTGATTTTTGCTTTAGAAAACGCTATAATCGCCATTAAAAAAGAATTTGGTTATGCAAGAAATGATAAAATAGTAGAAGATAATGACACAAATGGTGTTATATACCATTGTGTCCAAGTAGGGTTAGAAAGAATAAATAACATCAAAGATATATCCTTAAAAGATTACGTGAAATGTATTGAAAGAGTAAAAAAATCTGTAATGAGGCACTCCCAATCTGGTAGAAGGGGTTACTACGATTTTATTAAAAATTATGTGTAATCAAGGAAAGATTTAGAGATTAAACCCGAATGATGCAGTAGAATTTTAGGGAAGAG
This sequence comes from Candidatus Cloacimonadota bacterium, assembly GCA_016838885.1. GTDB lineage: Bacteria > Cloacimonadota > Cloacimonadia > Cloacimonadales > JAFGVF01 > JAEKNW01. The sequence continues at coordinate 14,540 of JAEKNW010000236.1, read as the reverse complement.
TGCAGATTCTTCTAGCGAAATAAGTTACAGAATTTGAAGGCATATAATATATATTCATGAAAATTATGTAGCTTACTTTTGCAGAAGAATATAGTGCTATTCACAAAAGTCTACTGCATTATTTGATTTGAGTTAAACCTAGTTAGTGCAGTAGAGCTTCGCGAATAACACTATTCTTTTAGCTAAGCTCTACTGCATTATAAGCCTTAAATTTAATTATTCAAACAAAGCAGACATTACCAGCTTACGATCTTCTTCATTAATTTTAACGTTAAGAGGAGCTTTGTCAGCTCTAAATACTAGAGTATTATAGATAGAGTTAACCTTATTATCTTGTGTCATATCGATACCATCAATCTTTATTATATCTCCCATATTTACTTTGTTTGGGCAATTTTCTCTTACATGACTGACAACAATATTATTATTATCGATAATGATTTGGAACCCCGGAGAATGGGTTGGTAGCAGATTAATTAGTGGTAAAGATTGTGATTTCTTAAATCTTAGTTTAGAGTTTGCTTTATCAATCAGGAGTTCATATTGGGAAATAAAATTCATACCTAAGATATAATCAAAAGGCAAGTTAGGTAAATTTGAAGCTACACCAAAGATATGTTTACCCATAAAGTGATTGTTTAAATATAACTCAACATCATTATAGTAATCCATAATCATTTGTCCCATAAAGGAGACATAAAACCAAGATTTAGAGACAGGGTAATTAACAAAATCTGACTTAAATGCCATACATTGAAATGCTCCTGTATCAAAAACGGTTAACCCACTGTTCTCAGGCTTTACTGGAGATATTCTGGTAGTAATAAATTGCGAAAATTGGCAGTTTAATTCAAAATCTTCTTCAAAGTTAGAGACATTAAAGTCTAAGAATTGTTCTCTCACATTGATTAAAAGATTATCAAATGAGCTGATAAAATCCAAACCTAATATACCAACAACTTCAATTCCTACTAATTGGGAGAGGAATTTCATTACGCTCTCAAAATCATGTTGATTGAAAGTGTGATAAAAGTCTGTATCAAGTCCTAAATCAGATGCTTCTATCAAGTTAATATGGTTGGATATTGATAGAGGGCAACCTGAATCAAGTAACATATAATATTTCTTTTCATTACGTATGACAGGGATAAAAACGGTATTTAATAGAGATAATATTTTCATTATCAACTCCTTTGCTTATTATTTTTTAACATCGAAAGTTAAGAGTAGCAATCTTGTGAGATAACTAGTTTTTTTTTGAGTTTTGTTAAATATTCCTCTTTCTAGCTTGAATTTCATCATCTAGCTTCCAGAGAAAAAGTTTTTCTCTTTTAGAATGAATTCTTTTAAGTAAGTTCTTGTGTTTTAACCAAGAGTGGTAGATAATATTTGTAAAGAAATATTCGGGATAGTAGTCTGGTTCATCTCGATAGATTACAGAACGGTAAAACAACTTTTTATCATCATAGAAGTCTGTATAATTCCCTCCAAATCCATGTCCAGGTTGAATCACAGCAAGGATTTTTGGGGTAATTTTTCTGTGAAGATAGAGAGCTTGATAAGTAAAAGCACCATCTCCTCCTATAAAAAACAAGGAAATTCTCTCAGGACCATGAGTTTCTGAACAATCAAGATCTCTTTCATAAACTGCCCAATGTGCCAAGGGTGGTTTCATAAAAGTTTTGCAGAGGTCCATCCTTTCTCGCTCTTCAGAATCAGGTCTTACCAATTTTTTCCATGCTGAAGGAATGAACAGATTTTTTTGAATGGATTCATTATGAATCAGATGATAGCCCCATAAGCCCTTGTGCATATTTTTCTCTAAAGTTTCTTGTTGGAAACCGTAATCTGCGTAGATAAAACTATGAACATTACCCGAAAAGTATTTGATGGGGGTACCATCATAACCACTGCTAGGATAGTAAAGAGAGTTTGATAAGATATTATCAATATCAAAAGTTAATACATCTTCTTTTAACCATTTTGGTAATGGAACATTTTGTAGTTCAGTTTGCATAGAACCTCCTTGTATTTATCTTTTGGTAGGCAAACAAGCTATATTAGTCTTCATAATCGTCTTCAATCATGGCTAGGATTCTCTCTAACTCTCTATCATAATCAGCTTTAAAATTTGGCTCAGTATTGTTCTTATTCTCATCTTTATCATAAGGACTAGTTCGACCTAATAGTTTACCATTCTTATATTTTTTTATAAGTTTTACTTTACCCTTCTTATCAAACTCTTTATATTCTCCATGTTTTCTATTTTTTTGATATTCAGTTTCAGAAAATACTTTTCCATCAAAATCATACTCTATTAAGGTACCTTCTTTATTCCCGTCTATGTAGTTTCCTTTTAAAAAAGGAGATCCTGAATATGTATTTCTTATATATTCACCATGCTTTCTGCCATACCTATAATTTATTTTTACTCTCATAATTCCTTCTGATAAGAACTCAATAAATTCACCATGTCTTTGACCGTTTATGTAATGAGCTTTCTGCTTCAACACACCATCTGGGAAATATTCAAAATAATCACCATACTCTCTGTCATTCTGATAAAAAGTGGTAATCTTTATTTGCCCATCTTCATAATATTCGGCATACTCACCATCTTTATCAACAACGTTATAGCAATATTCAACGCGTAATATGCCCTTTTCCTTGTACTCTACTTTTCCACTGTCATTTAAATAACTTTTATAATTTGCTTTATTCTTTAGATTACCATTTGAATAGTATTCTAAGTATGGACCACTTCTCAAATCATTTTCATAATTCATAGTTAATCTCATATTACCATCTACAAAATATTCAATATGTTGACCATGTTTTAACCCATTTTTATAGAAGGTGTTTCTTTTTAAGTTACCATTCTGATAGTAATCTGTACGTTCTCCGTCTTTCTTTCCCTCTTTATAATAAGCCTGACTGCTAATATTACCATTTAGATGATACCACACAAGTTGACCATGAAGCATACCATCTTGGTAGTGGGCTTTATTGAGAAGATTACCATCTTGATGGTACTTTGAACTTTCGCCGCTTTGCTTACCATCTTGATAATGAGTCAGACTAGCTAAGTTTCCATTTTTGTAATACTCTGTACATTTACCGTCTTTTTTTCCCTTTCTATATTCGGCCTCAAACATTATATTACCATCTGGATAATACCAGGTTAACTTGCCATCTAAAGCGCCATTTTTGCAGTTAAACTCACTACGAACTTGTCCCCTTTCATAATAATGATCATACTGGATTCCATCTTCGATTTCCTGACCATAGTGGGTGAAAGTTTCAATTTTTTCTTTGCTTGAATAAGTTATGTACCAACCAATAGGCTGATTATTTTTGAATTTAGCTTCTGTTTTCAATTTTCCAAGCTTGTTATACTCGAAAAAGTAGCCATTTTTCTGGTCATTTTTGTATTCGCTTCTAATTTTTAGTTTTCCGTTTGGATGAAACTCTAGCCACTCGCTTTCTCTTTTGCCTGCCTGATAAAATGCATCAAGGTGAATGCTTCCATTATCATAGTACTGGGTGTACTTTCCATGTTTTAAATTATTTGAGAAATTAGCAAGAATCTTTATCTTACCTTTAAAATAGTATTCAATCAATTCTCCTTCTAATTTGTCTTTAATAAACATCTCTTTAGATTTTATTCTTCCGTTTTTGAAGAACCAAAACCTTTCTCCAAATTTTTTTCCGTCCACATAGAATGATTTACTACGCAATCTCCCCTGTGCATTAAAACATAAAAGTTCTTCATTCAATCTCCATCTTCTATAATTAGCTCTTAATCGAAGACCTCCCCAGTAATTATATTCTAAGTATTCCCCTGCCTTCTGACCCAGTTTATAAAAAGCTTTACTACGGAGAGTTCCATTAGGGTTATATTCATAGGTCAACCCATTTTTGGTCCCAAACCTATAAATGGTTTTTAAACGTATCTTCCCATTGCTATAATATTCAATATGCTCACCATTAGATTTCATATCTGACATAAATTTCTCCTCTTCTTGTTTGTTAGTTGTTAACCATAAGATTACAGTAGAACTTTTATGAAGAGTGTAGATTCTTTCAACAAAATCCCCTCACTGAGGGGGACACGGGGGTGCATCCATAAAAGGCATATAATATATATATACCTGAAAATTATGGAAGTTACTTTTGCAAAAGAATATAGTGCTGTTCTCAAAGATCTACTGCATTATTTGGGTTTAAATAAAAGTTAAAAGAGAAAATAGGTACTTCTACAAAGAATCACTATAATGGACAATGCTTTTATAAAAAAACATATCCAGACAAAACCTCCGAGTTATTGAATTATGAATAGTAAGCTGAATTCTTTAACCCTATTTTTCTCTTATAAGTATATAAATTGAGTACTAAGCCATTTTACATACAAGTTCTGATTTACTTGATTACTATCAAAACAGAATATATTTATCGAGATTTTTATAAGCTGACTTCTTAAATCTTAGCACTCATAATATTTTTATTTTATATCTCACACATGCTCACTCTATTCGCTGCTTAAAGATCAATTAATGATTATCACATCATTCAATTTCCAATTTATATAAGTTTGTTTTTCTGTCAAGTAATTCTTTTGATATATTTTAATATGACAGTTAATATATACTTTTATTTGTTTGCCTTTCATGGTGTTATGCTATTAATTTATTTTAGAAAATTATTATTGAGTTTAGTATTATTTATGTAGGATGTTACTTTTATTTTAATTTCTTCGCCTTAACCAACTCTAGAATCTACCTTTTAACCCGAATGGTGCAGTAGAGATTTAGAGAAGAGTGCATACTCTTTTAGCAAAATCCCCTTCTTTGAGGGGACACAGGGGATGCATCCAAAAAAGGCATATAATATATATATTCGGGAGAATTATGGAAGTTATTTTGCAGAAGAATATAGTGCTATACTCAAAGCTCGACTGCATTATTTAGGTTAAAATATTATGAATTAAATGTTTCTAAATCATTATCTCTTAGGATGGTGATTTGTTTATGAACTAAACCCAGAATATTCTTTTCTCTTTACATAGAATCTCTCTTCTCATATTATGGTTATAAAATAAGATCTAAATTTGTGAGGAAATCATGTTAAATAATCTCTATATATTAAAAATTGTCTGCTAGAAATGACTAATTCAAATCTAGAAGAGTTAGAAAGATTAAAAAATGAGAATAAACTTCTTCGTCAGCTTTTAGGGTTAGCTCCAGACGAGATTTTGCTTTCAAAACAAGGACTGATAATTAATCAGCAAAGTGCTGTTAAAGATAAGATTGATCTATTTTGTTCCTTATTTAAAGGCAGACAAGATATTTTTGCCCAAAGATGGGAAAATGGAGATAGGTCAGGATATTCCCCAGTTTGCCTCAATCGTTGGGACAAAGAGAAGTGTAACTTACCTCCCATGAAATGTGGTAGCTGTCCAAACAGAGAATTAAAAGCAATTGATAAAGCTGTAATATATAACCACTTAGCTGGTAACATTGTTATCGGTATTTATCCTATCCTAGAAAATGATAAATGCTGTTTTTTGGCAATAGATTTTGATAAAAGAAAATGGAAAAACGATATAAAAGCAGTCCATTTAACTTGCAGAAAATTAGAAATACCTAGTTCAATTGAAATCTCTCGTTCTGGTAATGGTGCTCATTTATGGATTTTTTTCTCGGAAGAAGTACCGGCAATAGTAGCCCGTAAATTGGGTACTCACATTATTTCAGAGACTAGAAAATCAGGCAAGTTACTTGATTTAGAATCTTATGATAGAATGTTTCCTAATCAAGATTATCTTCCGGAAGGAGGATTTGGAAATTTGATAGCATTACCTTTGCAAAAAAGAGCAAGATTGAATAATTGTGCAGTGTTTGTATCTGAGAGCTTAGAAGCATTTCAAGATCAATGGGCCTATTTATCTACGATTAAAAAATTAAAGCTGAAAGATATTGAGGAAATAATTAGTAAGAATAAACTAGATCCACCTGTAAGTTACCTTAGCAAAAAGAGAGTTGCACGAGTAATATTTGCTAATCAAATCTTTATTTCCAAACGAGGGGTCCCGCAAAATCTTCAATATAAACTTCAGCAATTAGCAGTTTTCCCTAATCCTGCTTATTTTATTGCTCAAGCCAGTAGAAGATCAACCAAGCAAATACCAAGGTTTATCAATTGTAGTGAAAATCTTCCGGAAGTTATTTCTCTTCCATCAGGTCTAATCAATAAGATTGTAGAAATCTTGGATAATGACGGGATAAAATATTCAATTGATGACCAAAGAAATAAAGGATATCTCCTGAACTGCTCTTTCCACGGCACTTTAAGAGAAAAACAAGAGGAAGCCCTTCAAGAAATAATAAAGCATGATATGTCAATACTGTGTGCCTCAACAGGTTTTGGAAAGACAATCTTAGCTATCAAATTAATCTGTGAAAGAAAGGTAAATACTTTGATCTTAGTTCATCGAAAAGAAATTTTAGAACAATGGAAAGACAAGTTAAGTATTTATATGACGGGGGTTGAGGTCGGATACTTAGGAGCTTCTAAGAATAAGATTAGTAATCAAATTGATATTGCCATGATTCAAACCCTTAAAAACTTTTCAGCAGAGAGAATTGACCACTATGGGCAAATTATTTTTGATGAGTGTCATCATATCGCCGCCTACACTTTTGAGAAAATTCTAAAACAATCCAGAGCAAAATATATGTTAGGAATGACTGCAACACCTGTTAGAAAAGACGGACTACATCCCATTGTCTATATGCAGTGTGGAGATATCAAATACCGTTCCAGCATAAAGTTGAATTTTGGTTCAATGAATGTATTTGTGAGAGAACTAAAATTTCAACAACCTGTGATAAATAGTTCTTTACCTGCTCAGATTAAATCTTTAACCCAAGATGAAACAAGAAATAAAGTCATTATAAGTGATATTATCGAAGCTTTTAACCGAGAGAAGAAGATTCTTGTCCTAACTGAACGAGTCTCACATCTTACTCCCCTTCATTATGAGTTAACTAAGTACTGTAAAAATATCATTGTGTTAGAGGGGAAAATATAAAAATAAGGATCAAGTAGAAGAAATTAAAAAAGAACTGGAATTGTTAAAAGTAGCCAAGAAATTCATCATCATTGCAACGGGAAGATATATTGGTGAAGGCTTCGACTTTCCTCCACTTGATACTCTTTTCCTGACATTACCAATATCTTGGAAAGGAACCCTTCAACAATATGTTGGAAGAATTGTGAGAAGTCATGAATCAAAAAGTTCAATTGAAGTTTATGACTATCTCGATCTGAACTTTGAAAGATTTACCAAAATGTATGATAATAGAAGAAAAGCGTATAGAAATCTAGGTTTTAAGATAATAAAAGATTGGGAGAGAAAGGAATATACCCCAGATATTGATTTTTCTTAATATCCTGACTATTTTGACATAAAATGTTTTTATTAGCAGAATTTATGCCACTGTGAATCTCCATATCTCTCTATTATTTTGCTCTTTTTTTTCGCTTCTTACTTATCAAAGGGTATTGTTTACAACCTTAAAAAGCCCCACATCAGCAGGGCTTTATTAGTATTAGGGTTTATTTACTATTATTTCTTCTCTTTAGACTTTAGCCGCAAGTTTTCAATCTCTTTCATGCTAATATTTCTTTTTTGAGAGACTAATTCATTGATTTGATTCAAGATAACATCATCAACATCTACATAAGCTTTTACCCTATAGAACATAAACTGACTAAAGACTCCAACATTATGATGACTATAGTTTAGTTCAGATGTAGATCCATGATAATAAAAATCATCTTCGTTTTGTGTGTTTCGTGCATTATAATAAACGATATAGAGATCTGGAGTAATTGGATTTTCATTAACATCCTCTATTACAGGATTCCAGGTTATCTGGGCAGTATTATTAATCATGCTAACTTGAACACCCTCTGGATCTGCAGGAGGAACATATTGACATAATCCTCTCAAGGTGATAGAGAATGATGGTTCATTAGCTGAATTATTATTTACAACTAAATCACTGACGAAAATTCCTGTGTTATCTGGATCAAAATTTACCTGGATAGTCATTGTAGAATTTGGTTCAATGAAGAAATCAGCTTCATCATAAACAAGATTATATGCAGTTTCATCACAAGATATATCATTTATAACTAATGTTGCTGTCCCAGTGTTGCTAATAATAATTTCTTCGAATCCACTTGCATTAGTGTAATAGATGGTACCAAAGTTAATTTCTTCTCCAATATTACTCTCGATATGAGCTTGTTTTACTATTGCGTTGGACATAGTAGGTTGAGCTAGTCTGTTATTAGGATAGATGGCTTCTACTGCCCAGTAATAGGTATTTAGTTCCAAACTTGGAAATGAAGTATCTATATAAACTAATGTATTCATGTTAGTTGCCACCTCAATCCAATTATCAGGAGAATTCTCTTCTCCTTCCATATATCGATAAAGGTTATAATAAACAGCAGGTTGATTTGTTCTCTCTTCCGGGGCTTGTTTATGAGCTAAAATTGCTTTTTCTGAAGTATTACTCTTGCCAACTTTTTTACCGTCAATAGCTCCTCTTGCCAAAGTTGGTTCTGTCCAAGTTACTTCAACATTGTTTAAATCTACAGCTAAAGAAGCTGTAACATTAGAAGCAGGAAGAAGTTCTTCTAATAAAGTGATTTCTAGGTAATTATTCTCACCTTGGATTACTTCATAATCAATATTCTTTGTTTCATACCAAGGAGCTGATATTGTTAGTAGATAGGTTCCGGCATCAATATCATTGACACTAAACTCACCTAGTTCATCAGATGTAATAGAGCCTAATCCTGAAATTACAATATTTGCTCCATTAAGTGGAGAATTTATAGAATTTCTAACAATACCGGCGAAGGTTGTTAATGGCTCACTAAAAGTAAAGTTTATTTTTGGGATTGAAGTTAATAGCTGACCAAGATAAGCAATATTTGGATTAGGATTGATTGTATCATGACCAAAGCTTAAGCTCCGATTATTCTCTGTTTCAACAGTATAAAAATCATGATAAATTGGAATTGTTGAACTATATTCTATGACTCCCACAATCAGATTATCAATGTTATTATAAACAAAAGGGGTATCTAACTCAATTTCTACCCAGCCGGTGTTAAGAGACGTATTTAGAGTAACATCAGCGACTTGAATCAATCCTTGGTCCGATAAAAGCCAATCATTATTACCTGAGAACTCACTCTTATCAGTGTGCCCTAAATAGACTCTCCACTGATTAGCCCCCGTAATATTGAAACTATCAGTTAAATAAAAACTCAATTTCTCAATCTGTCTGTTTGATAAATTAAGCTCAGATTGATAATAGATAGTTTGACTATAACTTCTTCTCATATCGTTGTGGATAGGTAAAGGTGCAGAAGTATTATTTCCATTTCCTATACTTACAACTCCTGCAGAACCCGTAGTAAATGACCATACAGGGCAATCCGGGGTATCACCACTCATATTATAAGGAGTTACTTGCCAATAGTAACTTGTGTTGGGAATTAAATTGCTGTAATTGTAACTTAAAGCTAATCCCAAATCTTCCTTATTAACAAGATTAGTTGGAGGGTTATCAGTTCCCAAACTAAGTTTATAGCCTGTGGTTAGTTCTAAATCATCATCCTGCCAGTGGAGATAATCAGAACTTGCCATTCTATCAATACCATCCAAAGGATAGATATTTACCGCATGATTAGGCAAAAATCCGGGCATAATTATCTCATCAGCAAAACTAGGGTATCCTGAATTTAACCAGGTCCGAATACTCCAAATATCTTCTGTCCCATTAATTTCTTCTTCCACGAAATCCCAGCCTGCATTTAAGTAAGTAGATAAACTCTTCATCTCTTGACTGGTTTTTCCGTTTCCTCCTACACTTACAAGAACTTGCGAACTTTCCATATCCCAGAAAGAATTGGTGAAATTACTCTCATTATAGGCATCATAACCAATTAGTCCCCCAACATTACTGGGGCCTGTTACTGTTCCTGTGGAATAGCAATTATTAACGGTTGAATAATGTATATAACCAATCAAACCTCCACAATATCCATAATATGCACTTACTGTTCCTGTAGAAAAACTATTATTTACCATAGTATTCGAAGCAAAACCGATCAGTCCTCCTGCAGCTGTCCCCGGAAGGGCATTAACAGTTCCTGTTGCATAACATTGTTCAAATATTGAAGAATAGATTTCACCAACTAATCCACCAACTTTACTATATCCATTTACATTTGCCATAGCATAGCAGTTCGTAAAACTTGATTGATAACCAGCACCTAGTAATGATCCTATTAATCCTATACCATGTATCTCAGCTCTTATAATACTGATGTTAGAAAAGGAGGCTGACTGAGCGTATCCAAACAATCCCCCATAATCATCATAAACTCTATCAATATAAAGATTTGAAATAGTGTATCCTTGCCCATCATAAGTACCTGAGAAATTAATACTCTCTGTACCAATTGGAATAAACCCAAAGCCATTGTTTAAGTTCGAGGTTTCAGAAGCATCAATATGGGCTGTTTGAGTTAAAAATTTATCCCAGTAATAGAAGTCATCACTTAGAGTTATTAAATTTGATAAGTCATTTATCAAGTATGGTGATTCCTCAGTTCCTAAACCATCCAAAACAGGTCTCGTTTTAAAAGTATAATTGAAAGTTGTAACATCACTATTAATATCATATAAAATAACTGTCCAGTAGTAATCAGTCAGATATTCTAACGCCTCAGTGAAAGTATATGTTATGGGATTAGTAACAGAACCATAAGGAATTAAAGCTGTCTCAGGATTAGGTGTTGAGCCAAAATATAACTCGTAATTTTGATAAATCGAATTGACTTCGAAACTGATTGTAGGTGTAAGAGAAATATGATTTGCATTATTTACAATCTGATTATTCTTAATCGCTGTTGAGTGAAAAACAGGATACCCTGAATTCATTTCTGAATGGATAAACCATATATCTTCAAAATCCCATCCAGCATTTAAATAAGTATCTATATTCTTCATTTGGGCTGTTGTTCTTCCAATACCACCTGCACTCTCAGTTTGACCAGTAGTTAGTATATCCCAAAAAGAGCCTTCAATTGTCAAATTGCCAGCCAAGTCCTTACCTATCAATCCTCCTACATAACTATTTCCAGTAACGGCACCAGTAGCATAACAGTTGGAGATTTGAACATTATAGTAAACGAATCCTATCAAGCCTCCGACATTATTATTTCCAGTCACAGGCCCGGTAACATAATTATTATTAACATTTAAATTTTGCCTAGCAAGGCCAATTAATCCTCCAACATTTCCTTCTCCACTAACGGCACTATCAGTATAACAACTGCTTATATTTGATCCTTGAGCTTCTCCGAAAAGACCTCCCACTATGTTAGTTGAACTAATGAATGACCCTGTTACAAAGCAATTGCTAATATTTGAATCCTCAACATAACCGGCTATTGCACCAACAGATTGCCATCCATGTATATTTACATTATCAAGACCAAGATTTAATATTGAAGCATACTTTGCAATTTTAAACATTCCAATGTAACTTGTATTTTGATTGATATAAAGTTCAGAAATTGTATAACCTTGACCATTATATGTACCAGTAAAATAAGTTAAACTATTACCAATGGGAGTAAACCCAGCACCATCATTTAAAGTTGTTGTTGATGAAGCATCTATATCAGATGTTTGAAGAAAATGCTTATCCCATATTTGATGAAAATTACTGATAAAAATTAAATCATCAATATCATCAATCAGGTATGGACTTTCTCTAGTTCCCAGTCCTGGAAATTCTAATCTTGCTAGAAAAGTGTGAACATCTGTTTCAGCAAAAAAATCAGTAGTAGAATTTGAAGCTACTACTTTCCAATAATATCTTTTTGCATAATCTAAAGACACTGAGAGTGAACATATCACCTGGCCATCATAAACTAAAGCTGAGGGTGAGTTATTATCAACTTCAGTTTTATTTTCAGAAAAATAAACATTAACAAATTCAGTGTTATCTCCAACATTCCACATTAAATCTGTTTCTAATTCTACGTTAATAGAGTTGTTTAACGGTCTTTCAATTTCTGGAAAAGAAGCAGAACCGTCAGGAATTACATATAATCGAGTATTAGGGTAATAAGAAACTGATGTTCCTGTACCAGAGGGAAAATAGTAGTTATCATACCTATACGATGAATTGATTGTTTGTGAATCAGTTTTTAGGAAATTTGGTTGACCTGCTACATGATATCCATTATAGTTCAACCATAGTATTTGTAAATTTGAAGTCCCATCATAACTGAAGATCCGATCAAATTCCACCCCCTGCCATCCACTTCCATTCCAAGTAATTGAGCCTTGAAATACCAAAGAGAATTCAGTAACAGATTCGTAATGATAGTAGTCTTCAACCACATTTGCAGATGTATGTTTTAAATATAAATATTGGTTATTGATTGTGTAATTTTCTGGATTATTACCAACATAAAAATCAATACCATAGATTTCATTAGCCTCACCAAGTTGGTCAGAAGTTAGAATATATTTTGACCAACCATAGTCTGAAGAAGCTCTAACAGGAACACAATCAGTAGTAGATGTACCATTCCCAATTTCGATATACTCTACAGCTGATAAGCTCCAAACCAACAACAAGAAATACATAAGAATTAACATAACTTTTCTCATATTTATCTCCCAAAAAAGTTATAAACAAGAGGAGACGTTTAAGTATCTGACTATAAGCGAACTCTCTCTCATTTCGTGTTAGTGTTTTTTAATCTTTCATATTTTCAGGAGCACTTTGGTGATGTGGTGTTGAGCTTTTTGCACTCCTAAATCAATTAACAACAATACAATTTATTGCTATAATAATTTAGTTGTCAAGTGGAAAATATGAGAATTTATTTTTTTATGAAAATGTTTCTAAGTTTTCTTTATCCCGAATAATAAAGTTTTCCTAGAATAATGCATTAGTGCGATAGAGTTAATAAACTAAGCTATTTTTCTAAGCGAAGAGAGCCAGATAACTTGACCTCATCGCGTGAAGACTTGAAATAAAAGCTCCAGAGGAGCGACACCATTTGAGATATCATATTATTTTCTAACAAAACCATTTCCCTCATTAGGGTTCTTACAAGTCTGATCAAACTAGTCATTTTGAAAGGCTCAAAGAAAAACAACCTTCACTTTTATATTGGGTCCACTTTTTCAAAATTATCCCGGTTTTTCAAAATTGTTAAAATAATTTGAGTCCAATATTTCATATTCTCCTTATATTATTGTTATAATGTCGCTTATGCTAGAATAGCACAGTAGAGTTTTCGAAGCTATTCCCAAAACTCGACTGCATTAATTGCCTAAAATCACCATTTTCAATAATTTAAACCCGAATGGTGCAGTAGAATTTTAGTAATACTTCGCTAAAGCTACGTATCACAGGCGAAGAGTGCTATTCGCAAAAGTCTGCTGCATTGTTTGGGGTAAATCTTTTATGATATAATTTGTTTAATTATAAATGTTACTTAATATATCAATTAATATTGTCTTTTGACTAAGTCAGTTACTGCTATCAAACATTATAACTAAAGGAAATGAGGAAAATGAATAATCCAAGTAACAAAGTTGTTAAGAAAAACTCTGAAGATAAAAATAAAGAAACATATATAGAAACCGCAGATATTGAAGCACGCTCCAGTTATCGTGGTTTACCACTTTCTCCTGACCCAAGTACTCCTAGAGGGCAGATATTCCTTGCTGCAACTAAGTTATTCTCTGAAAGAGGATATCTAAAGACAACAACCCGCGAAATAGCTCAAGAAGCCGGAGTCAAACAAGTTATGATTCATTACTATTACACAGATAAAGAAACCTTATACGAGGCTGTGCTTAAGCATGAAGGAATGTCTATGTTGGAAGTTATTTTCAATTCTCTTCCTGAGCATAAAACACCTGAAGAAATGTTGATTGAATCACCAATACGCTTAATGACAGTGTTACACGACAACCCGGAATGGGCGTCTTTATTGAGACGAGAAATTGCAGATGGAGCAATTCATTTGAGAAGAGCATTACGAGATGTTGCAGAACATGGTCCCTTAGGTGCTAATATGCGTTTTCATGATGCCTATTTAAAAGCGGTTAGCAAGGGTACTGTGATAGAATTACCAATTGAGGCTGTTCGCGAATGTCTCTTAGCGATTGGTTATAGTGCTATATATCTTGCCCCACTAATCTCTATGATTAATGAAAGAAACTTTCATGATGAAAAAGTTTGGGAAGAATGGAAATTGACTTTAACTACGATTTTAAAACGAGGATTACTAGTTAATCCAGATGAGTATAAAGGTTAAATCCGAATGATGCAGTAGAGCTTTAGAGAAGAGTGCAGATTCTTTTAGCAAAATAACTTACAGAATTCGGACGCATATAATATATATATTCGGGAGAATTA
>JAEKNW010000235.1 GCA_016838885.1 Candidatus Cloacimonadota bacterium | reverse complement strand
AAACTATTTAATCCCTTTCAGGGATATATGATGAATCACTATATTAGTGAAATATTCTCATTTTCCTATATTATTTCCACCAGACTTGAACTTGAGCCTAATATTTTAGCAGCAGTATTGTCAATATTGACTGTCATTTATTTTTAACCCAAATAATGCAGTAGAGCTTTAGTAAATTGCAATGAAAAACGGAGACCTGTTAGAGTCTCCGTTCATAATTAATTATTTTAGGTTATTGATATCTTTAGTACATACCTGGCATTCCGCCACCCATACCACCGCCTGCAGGCATAGGAGCATCAGGTTCAGGGATATCAGTAATTATACATTCTGTGGTTAAGAAAAGTCCTGCGATAGAGACTGCATTTTGAACAGCAGAGCGAACAACTTTAGCCGGGTCGATAACACCTGCAGCAAAGAGGTCCTCAAAGATGTTTTTAGAAGCATTAAAGCCGAAGTGTACATCGGTAGCATTCTTAAGTCTTTCTACTATGACAGCACCTTCTTCACCTGCATTAGCAGCGATTTGGTAAGCAGGTCTTTCTAGAGCTTTCATTAAGATGCTGGCTCCAACTTTTTCTTCATGAGTTTCACCCTCGAAGTTAGCTAAAGCTTTAGCCGCATGGATGAGAGTAGTACCACCACCTGAGACGATACCTTCTTCAACAGCTGCACGAGTTGCATGAAGAGCATCATCAACACGAGCTTTCTTTTCTTTCATTTCTGTTTCAGTAGCAGCACCGATTTTGATAACTGCAACACCACTTGAAAGTTTTGCTAATCTCTCTTGAAGTTTTTCTTTATCATAATCTGAAGTTGCATCTCCAATTTGTTGTTTGATTTGAGCAACTCTTGATTTGATAGAAGCTTCATCGCCTTGTCCTTCTCTGATGATAGTATTTTCTTTATCGATGATAATCTTACGAGCTGAACCAAGGTCTTCGATAGTAGCAGTTTCTAATTTTCTACCTATCTCTTCGGAGATAACTGTTCCACCGGTTGAAATTGCAATATCTTCCAACATGGCTTTTCTTCTATCACCGAAGCCAGGAGCTTTCACAGCACAAACATTGAGAGCACCACGAAGTCTGTTAACTACAAGAGCAGCCAAAGCTTCTCCTTCGATATCTTCAGCAATAATCAAAGCAGGTTTTCCTGTTTGAGAAATTTCTTGCAGAATTGGAAGAATATCTTTCACAGCGCTAATTTTCTTGTCATAGATAAGGATATAAGCATCTTCTAATTCTGCAATCATCTTATCTGTATTGGTTGCGAAGTAAGGAGAGATATAACCTCTATCAAACTGCATACCTTCAACTTTTTCTAAAGAAGATTCGATAGATTTAGCTTCTTCAACATTAATAATCCCTTCGTTGGAAACAGACTGCATAGCATCAGCGATAATCTTACCAATTTCTGGGTCATTATTAGCAGAGATAGTAGCAATTTGAGCTATTTCTTCTTGGTTATTAATCTCTTTTGAATATTCGTGGATTTTGGCAATAACTATCTTTGAAGCTTTGTCTAATCCACGCTTTAGATACATAGGATTAACTCCAGCAGTAACGTGTTTAAGTCCCTCTTCAATAATAGCTTGAGCTAAGATTGTAGCGGTAGTAGTACCATCTCCTGCAGAGTCATGAGTCTTTTCTGCAACTTCTTTGCAAAGTTGAGCACCCATATTCTCATAAGGATCTTCGAGTTCGATCTCTTTGGCAATAGTAACGCCGTCATTAGTAATGGTTGGAGAACCGAACTTCTTATCTAACACAACATTTCTTCCACGAGGTCCTAAAGTAACCTTCACTGCATCTGCGAGTTTATCAACTCCTCTTTTCAACGATGTTCTAGCATCGTGACTGAATTGAATTTGTTTAGCCATAGTTAAACCTCCACTAGGTTAATTTTTTTGTTTATTATTTATTTTAGCAATCATATTATCTGTTTGCTAAAAAATCACAGTGGCTTTTTTTGTCAAATATTTTTTTAAGAAATTTAGTTTCGATGCTGGGAGACTGTTCAACCATCAAGCCCCCTTCCCTAATAGTTCATCTTTAAAGAAGTCGATAATATTGCCCATCTTACGGTTTTCTTGGCATTTTATAATGAATGTTTATTGGTAACAAAGCCTCTTCACTGGGAATGCGGATGACCACATCCGCTTCCAAGCGATAGCTTGGAAATTCTTAAAAATCCCCTAATCCGGCAAAGAAGAAAGCGGACTATGACGTCCGCTTTTATAGATTTTCCTAATTATAGCAACTTAGGTTATTTGCCTTTTTCAGCGTTTCTTTTTCTGATATCTTCCAGCATTTTTTCTTCCATCTGTTTTGGTACTCTTTTGTAGGAAGAGAATTCGAGTGAGAATTCTGATTTACCTTGAGTAAGAGAGCGAAGAATAGTTGCGTAACCGAATATTTCAGAGAGAGGGATTTCTGCGATAATGCGAGAGAATTGGTCATCGACTTCGGTATCAAGGACGATACCGCGTCTTTGGTTTATAGAACCCATAACATTTCCTCTAAATTCGGAAGGAGTTTCAACTTCTATCTTCATAATAGGTTCCATGATGTAAGGGTTAGCTTTTTTATAGACTTCTCTGAAAGCAGCTTTGGATGCGACTTCAAAGGCCAACTGTGAGGAGTCAACTTGGTGATAAGAACCATCATTTAATTCAAATTCAATACCAACAACAGGGAAGCCGGTAAGTTCACCTTTAAGAAGGGAAGCTTTGAAACCTTTTTCTACAGAAGGGATATAAGTTGATGGGATAACACCACCGGTAATTTTATCTAAGAATATACTATCTCCTTCCACAGGGCGGATAGCTCCGGCAATTTTAGCGAATTGACCACGACCACCGGATTGTTTTTTATGGGTATAATTGAATCGAGCTTCTGATCCGATAGATTCACGGTAAGCCACTTCAGGTTGGCCTGTTTCTAGATCCACTTTATACTCTCTTCTCATTCTTTCGATATAAACATCAAGATGAAGTTCACCCATACCGGAGATAATAGTTTGACTAGATTCTTCATCTATCTCATATTTGAAAGTAGGGTCTTCTTTAGAGAATCTATTTAGGGCTTTTCCCATATTATTAAGAGATTTATTATCTTTGCAATTTATTGCTAAGGAGATAATAGGTTCAGGTACAAACATTGATTTTAGAGATAAGACGCGATCGCCACTATTAAAGGTATCTCCTAAGGAGCATTCAACTCCGAACATAGCGATAATATCACCTGCTAAGCCTTCTTGAATATCTTCCATAGAATCGGAGTGCATTCTGATTAAACGTCCCACTTTAACTCTTTTACCACTAGCGATGTTAGTAATATCAGTCCCTTTTCTTAAAGTACCTTGATAGATACGGAGGTAGGTTAACTGTCCATAAACCTGGTTATCTAATTTAAAAGCCATGGCAACTAATTCATCTTCTCTGCTGTGAGTTAGAGGGACTTCTTTATCACCGGCAGCAACATCATAAGCGTAGTTTGTTACATCATCAGGAGCAGGAAGATATTCAAGAACAGCATCCAGTAATTTTTGAACACCCTTGTTTTTATAGGCAGTACCTAAGAATACAGGCACTAATTGTCGACTAATAGTACCGATTCTCACAGCTTTATTAATCATCTCTTCTGTTTCATTTCCTTCTAAAAAGGCTTCCATGAGTTCTTCTGAGAACATGGAGGCTTGGTCTAACATCTGCTCTCTTTTTTCCACAGCATAATCGTATAAATCAGCAGGAATGTCTTTTTCTACTAAAATATCGCCATTTGGTCCTTCATAATATACAGCTACCATTTTAACTAAATCGATGATACCTTGAAAATCATCGCCAGAACCAATAGGAAGTTGCATCATGACAGCATTTCTTCCTAACTTTTCACGGACTTGCCCGGTTACTCTAACCGGGTCAGCACCTGATCTATCCATTTTATTTATAAATACTAAATTTGGCACATCATATCTTTTTAGCTGGCGATCAACAGTGATTGTCTGTGATTGTACGCCACCCACACTACAAAGCACAAGAATTGCTCCGTCTAACACACGAAGGGCGTTTTCAACTTCGATAGTGAAGTCCACGTGTCCGGGTGTATCAATTAAATTAATATCATATCCTTTCCAAGTAACGCTGGTAGCTGCTGAGGCAATGGTGATTCCACGCTCTTTTTCCAATTCCATAGAGTCCATAGTGGCTCCAACTCCATCCTTCCCGCGCACTTCATGTATAGTATGAATCTTTCCTGTATAATATAGTATTCTCTCTGATAGAGTCGTCTTTCCTGAGTCGATATGAGCACTAATTCCAATATTCCTAAGTTTCGTAATGTCCATTTAATTTCCTTTTTTTATTTCCTTTCCGTTTTGATTATTTTCCCAGATTATGCATTCGGGATAAACCCAAATAATGCAGTAGACCTTTGCGAATAGCACTATCTTCTTTTGCAAAAGTAAGCTACATAATTTTCAGGAATATATATATTATATGCCTTC
>JAEKNW010000234.1 GCA_016838885.1 Candidatus Cloacimonadota bacterium | reverse complement strand
AACAAAGCCTCTTCTGTCGGACGGTGGAGATTCTCTCCGCCCCAAGCTGTAAGCTTGTTAGTATTAAATCCCGAAGGGATGAAAATATAATAGGCAGTGTTAAAATATCAATGATATTGTCCTGCATTCAACCAATAAGTCAATTCCAGAAGTATAGGGTAATAAATGAAAAGTGTGCACTAATTGAGCCTTTTAAGAAATTAAAGTATTGAATATCATTTATTTAATTTGAACAGTCTCTCCAAGAAAGAAAATAACAAAAGGCGGAAGTTACTTCCGCCTTTTTTAAATCATAATAAGTTATTACTTTTTTGGTAGAGCGAGAATTTCTCTTGCCTGTTGAGGACTAGCAATAGGTCTGCCAATCTCATCAGCAATTCTTCTCATTCTGGCAACTAGTTGGGCATTTGAATCTGCAATCACACCTTTATGGTAGTAGATATTATCTTCAAAGCCGACTCTGATGTGTCCCCCTAAAGTCATAGCCATCATAGAAGCAGGAATATGATATCTACCGATACCTGCTACTGCCCAGCTTGCAGTAGGGATAAGTTCTTTAAGATGTTGAGCCATATACATAACATTCTTAGGTTGACCACTCATACCACCTGGAACTCCAAGCACAAATTGGACATGAAGCGGTTCTGAGACTATAACCCCTCTTTTGACTAAACGGGCAATATAATCTATCATCCCTGATTCGTACACTTCTACTTCCGGAACAACATCATATTTTTTGAAGGCTTCGGCTAATCTTTCGATATCTGCAGGAGCGTTCATAAATACTTCATTACCAAAGTTTAGGGTTCCACCATTCAGGGTCCCCATATCAGGTTTTAATTGCAAAGGAGCAATTCTGCTATCGAAAGAAGCACCCACTGCCCCACCTGTTGAGATTTGAATAATCACTTCAGGGCAAGCTTGACGAATTGCCTCGATAGAATCTTTAAATCTGTTAACATCTTGAGTAGCTTGAGCATTATCATCTCTTACATGAAGATGAATGACGCGCGCTCCGGCCTCGAAGCAAGCTACAGCTTCCTTAGCCTGTGCTTCCGGTGTGTAAGGAAGATTTGGCTGATCTTGAGGAGTTGTTTCTGCACCGGTTATAGCTGCAGTAAGAATTAATGGTTCCATTAATTGACCTCTCTATTTTTTTTATTAATACATTGATTTGATTACATCTAATGACTCTTTAATCATATTAGCTGCATGGTTAAGTTCGGCTTCAGTATGACGATAAGCAATGTATCCATGATGATATGGTTGTAAGAATACACCTCTTCTAATAAGCTCAGTATAGAATTGGACACGAGCTTTCTTGTAAATCTTATCAGCATCTGGAACGAAAGTAAGATATGGCATTAAAGCTCCACCAGAGAAGTTTACAGGAAGTCCTGAATCAGCAACTATCTTACTTACATTAGCAGCAAATTTCTCGCCTTTTTCCTTAACAACATCAAGGACATTATACTTTTCTAAGAAAGCAATAGTAGCAAGTGAAGCAACTTGAGCATCACTATTTGGGAAATAAGTAGAAGATAAGAAAGCTCTATCAGCAAAGACACTCATAAACTCTTTTTTACCTACTAAAGCAGCAATAGCATAACCATTAGCCATAGCTTTTCCGAAAGTTGATAAATCTGGAGTTACCCCAAATACTTTTTGAGCTCCACCCATGGAATAACGGAAACCTGATCTGATTTCATCAAAGATTAAGACAGAACCATATTTAGTAGCTAACTCTCTTACACCTTCTAAGAAACCTGGCTTAGGCATCTCAACTTCATGTCCGAGAGGATGTCCTACAGGAGTAACAATAATCCCGGCAACATCATCTCCATGTTTCTTCATTAAATCTTCTAGTTCATCTAAGTGATTATAAGTAAATTCAAGAGTGTCTTCATAATTCTTCTCTAATACTCCACCTTTCACTTCCACACACCAGTCATGCCATCCATGATATCCACATCTGATGATCTTCTTTCTTTCAGTATAAGCACGGGCAGCTCTTATGGCTGCAGTAGTAGTGTCTGAACCTGTCTTAAGTAGGGAAGCCATTTCACATGAAGGAATATGCTCTTGAAGTTTTCTAACTAACTTATTTTGAATCTCTTGAGTAAGTGAAAAACAAAAACCCTTAGTTCTTATCTGTTCAATTACAGCATTATCAATCTCTTCTTCACAATGCCCTACAATGATAGGTCCGTAAGCACAAAGAAAATCTAAATATTCATTTCCATCAACATCCCAAACCTTGCCACCCTTAGCACGGTCAAAGAAGATTGGATATTCACCCGGTACAAAATTGTAGGGTCTTCTAATACCTGCAACTGCTCCCGGAACTAACTCTAAAGCCTCTTCATAAAGCTTCATTGATTTGGTCAAATTTAATTTCTCTGACATATAAAACTCCTGATTACATATTTTTTTTAACTATGACCAGATTTTATTATTAAAGTTTTTCTGTCAAAGGATTTAAAATTTTTAGGGTAAAATAGAAGAACTTCACCCTAATTTTAATAATTTTTTTAGAATTTTTCGAATTAAAGTTGTGGAAAGTGAATAAAAGCCTACAGCATTATTTGGTCAATCTATTTATACAAAATTAAGGCTCTCTCAGTAGAGCGGGAGCTAAATCTAATAGTGGATTAAGAAACTTAATAATCACCTAGCTCCACAGGAGCAAAACCTTTGTAGATACGATATGGCAAATCATCCTCCTAAGCTCTAGAGGAGCGATACCTTTATGAATTTTCGTGTCGCTCCTTAGAGCTGGGAGAATGGACTAAATCTCGGATAATTCAACTTTGAACCCACCATTCTTTAGGAGATCCTTAAAACTGTAAGCTACCACTCTAATTGAAAGAGCCAATAATAAGATTTTTGTAGGTCTTATTCAGTCCAAACTTTAACGTTGCCAAAAAAAACAAGATTGGTACCGTCATTTCTTGCATGAAGATAGAAATGAGTATAAGGTACAGTTGAATATGTACAGTCAACTTCATCTAGAACAATAGTATCGTTAATCCAACCAGATAATTTGTTGTTTGATAAGTCCGCCTTCACTCTGATTTTGTACCATTGTTCAGGAACATATTCAGTAATTTCATTAGACCCGATGCTAATCATCCCATCATAAAAAGCCACTCCTGTTATACCAGTACCCCAAGTCCCAACATTAGGATTTCTTAAACCAAAAGAACCCTCGTGTGATGTAGATTCCGAGTAAAATGATGCTTCAAAATATATCACATCAGGGGTATCAGTAAGTAAATTATCCATCTGGGCTCCCCATGAAGATGCACCTAGAAGTCTGAATGACTTTGATCCCTGGTAACTATATTGATCAGTAATATATTGATATTGATTTCCAGCACCATTATAACCAATACTCCACCCTCCAGAGGTTGGAAAAGTATTTAACTCATAACTTTCAAAATCATCCTCAAGTATAATCCCTTGAACATCATTACTAAAGGTAATATTTTGAATTTGATTTATCTCAAAAGGATGTTGAGTACCATCAGTTTTTTCAATAATAAGCTGAGTAGCAATGGTTGCTACAACTACAAGCATAAATACTGCTAACAAAGTGTATTTTTTCATAATTTTCTCCTATTTAATTAAAAGCATTTTTTTAGTTTTATTGTGTCCATTGATTGAAACCTTGTAGAAATATAAACCACTTGCTACAGGTTTACCATTTGTTGACCTTCCATCCCAAACAATTGTATGATTGCCTGGCTCTCGATGTCCCTTGGAAAGGGTGTTTACTTTTTGACCTTTAACATTATAAACCTCTACAACTGTTTCGCCTTTTTCATCAATTTGAAATGAGATTGTAGTTGTTGGATTAAATGGATTTGGATAATTTTTTAAGAATTTTATAGGTAATTGACCTATCAATTCAACCATATCATCAATAGAAGTATCATCACTAAAAGTAATTTGATTGATTTCAGTGGTGTTAAACGTGATTGTTTCTCCTGATATTAGATTTATATACATAGTCTCAGCGTGATAACTACTCATATAAATAACTAATATAAACAAGATTATTACTATTTTTCGCATTTTTCCTCCTTATGCGATAGAGTAATAAAGCACAGGCGCTTAGTTGATTTAGGGTTATACAAACCTCTAAATATGTAATTTATTAATCTATATAATACCTTCTGGTAAGTTAATTCACAAATACAGCGTTTAAACTCTTTGTCAAGATTTTTTTTAATGACATAGTATTTTTTTTCTTTCATCTATTGTGAAAAATTTTCATTATGAAAACAATCACTCAATGAAAGCGCTTAAACACTGAATCCTATATTTGCAATAGTAGTATCTAGTGAATGTATTACTTTTTTATTGAAAGGTAGAATCTTGGTTACTTGGTATTGATTTAGATTTGTTTTCTGTGTATTCAGTGGCTAATTCTTTTCTTTTTAACACCCCGTCATCTTCGATGCCACCCCTCTTGCACATCCCTCTGGGATTAAGAGGGGATTTAAGACATACGGG
>JAEKNW010000233.1 GCA_016838885.1 Candidatus Cloacimonadota bacterium | reverse complement strand
TATTTGTAACGAGTTTATAAGTCAAGCAATTTCTTTTATATTATTGAAATATTTTAAGTTAGGATATATTTCATCGTTATGAATGTCGGGAACGTAGGTTGAAAACAATAGTGTAAGTGTTAAATGGATAACTCAAAGTGAGAGTAGTTTAGTGGGTTTTCATCTTTATAGATCAAAAATTAACCTGCTTTCTCACGCAGTTAAAATAACACCAGTAGCTATTTTGGCCACTAATTCTACCCAAGAATATGTTTATTCCTATACTGATAATGAAGTGGAGTTAAATACTAATTACTTCTATTGGTTGCAGATTCTTGAAAGTGATCATAATAACTTCTTTGGACCTGTAGGAGCAAAACTGAGTAGTCAAGAAAATGACCATGATATCGAAGAAACACTCTTAGGAAATAAACTTTTCGCAAATTATCCAAACCCCTTTAATCCCACAACTACAATTTCTTTTTCTGTTGAGAAGCCCTGCCAAGTGTCAATTGATTTGTTTAATTTAAAAGGGCAATTTATAAAAAAAATATTTAATCAATTTGTTCATGTCCCTAACAAAAAACATAATACTGTCTGGGATGGAAGAGATTCTCAAGGTAAAAAAGTTGCTTCAGGAATCTATTTCGCCCACATCAAAGCAGGAGCTTTCACCAAGACAACCAAGATGTTGTTAACTAAATAAGAGGGTTATATGAAAAAAATAGTGTTTATTTTGTTCTTAAGTATTATAGCAAGTTATCTTTTTACTCAAGATTTTGAAATTACTAATATAAATGTTCAGCCTCAAATAGGGTATATTTCTATCACTTATGATTTAGATGCTCAAGTAAATTGTCAAATAATTATTCTCGTTTCTGATGATGGTGGAGCAAATTATAACATTTTCCCAACAGCTTTAATTGGGGATATTGGTAATAATATTGTTCCAGGAACTGGAAAAATGATAAGCTGGTATCCGGCGAGTGACCCCACTGTTGGTGTTCTAGAAACTGGAGAGTCTTATAAGATTAGAATTATTGCCCGAGAAAATGCTGTCGATGATGATGATAATTTCCTAAATTTTACTAAAGTAGAAGGGGGTACTTTTTATAATGGGACTTCGAATATTACCCTTAGTGACTTCTTTATAGATAAATATGAAGTAACTCAAGGCGAGTACGAGGCTGTAATGGGGGAAGATCCATCAGTTGATCGGTATGGAAAGGGAAATCGATACCCTCTATATTCTGTTACTTGGTTTGATGCTATAAAATACTGCAATTTGAGGTCTCTTCAAGAGGGACTGGAGCCTTGCTATGTCTATGGAAGTAATGGTTCAGATCCAAAGGATTGGCCTGAAGAATGGGATTATTTTGAAAATCATATTAATTTTGTTTGTGATTTTAGTGCTGATGGTTATCGTTTGCCCACAGAAATGGAGTGGATGTATGCAGCCAAAGGAGGTAATCAAACTGACCCAAATACATATAACTTGTGGTCAGGTACAAATATCCAAGCAGATTTAATAAACTATGCATGGTATGCAACTAATAGTGATCGGAAAACAAATCCTGTTGGGACAAAACTTGCAAATCAACTAAACTTGTTTGACTTGTCAGGAAATATTATTGAATGGTGTTGGGATATTTACAATGAGAATTATTTAAATGAGAATCAGACAAATCCTTGTGGTCCATCAAATGGAGATTCAAGGGTAATCCGTGGTGGTGGGTGGTGGAATAGCACCCCTCAGAATTGCCAAGTAGGCTATAGGTCCTTAACTTTTCCTGATTTCTCATATTATGATATAGGCTTCCGTTTAGTTAGAACTCAAAAATAATAGTTAGTAGATAAATCAAGATAGAGGCTTAATCTCCCAAAGCCTCTATCTATTTTTTTAGATATTATTTGGGATTATTGTTCAAACACTTTTAAGTTTTCTTCAAGTAAATCACCTTTAAGTAAATCTTTGATAGCTTGAAGGTAGTTTTCTTTAGAGATTCCCGGGATAAGTTTATGTTTAGAAATATAACCTAAGACTACCACATTTTGCATCTTTGAGTTTTTCAAATCATCTTTAAATACTCTATGATAAGAAATTTCTCTTCTTTTACATTCTGCTTCGATGGTTTTGGTATTAATCTCTTCAGTTTGTCTCATTCTCACATCAAGAGCTTGCCAGACAGCATCGTAAAAGACTAAATCACCACCATTTTTAAGATAAGTATTCATTCCTCGCAGGGCTTCGTGTCTTTCTAAAGCAATAACGATATCAGCACTTCCTTCTTGAATGAGGGGAGAGAAGGCCTTAGAACCTAATCTAATTTGAGAGGTTACAGTTCCTCCACGTTGGGCTAAACCATGAGTGTCAACTCCCTTAGCTGAGATTTTGGCATAATGAGCTGCTCTGATAAGAGCTTCTGAGAGAAGTCCAATACCTTGACCACCCACGCCAATAATTAAGATGTTGAAATTAGTAGACATTACTTTTCCTCCTTAGCTTTAGATTCGATGGCTAGGCTAGGGCAAGTTTGTTTGCAAGAACCGTCGCCGATACACAAGTCTTCTTGAACCCAAACAGAACCATCAGGGTTAATCTGGTAAGAAGGACAGGCAAATTCAGAGATACATTCATAAGTGCGATTACATTTAGCAGTAACTTGTACTTTAGGTGGATTACCTATCTTCTTTTTTGCTAACTCACGAGTGAATTTTAACATACAAGGGTGTTTAGCAATAACTACGCTGAAACCCTCTTCAGCAACGGCTTCTTTCACAGCTTCAGTAAGTTTAGCTTGTTGATAAGTATCAACACTTCTTACATTAGTAATTCCCATTCCTTTGAGCATATCTAAGATAGGGATTTTCTCTGAAACTTCATTAAAGTTCTTTCCCACAGCAGGATGGTCTTGATGTCCTGTCATCGCAGTTGTCCCATTTTCCATAATGATCAGAGTATGATTATGGTTATTGAAGAGAGCATTTATGATCCCTGGTAATCCGGCATGGAAGAAAGTTGAATCACCTAAGAATGAGACAACTTTTCTCTTGTTATTGAAAAGAGAAAGTCCTGCAGCAGTCCCATTAGAATGTCCCATACTGAGAAGGGCTTGACCTATCCGGTAAGGTGGAAGGAATCCTAAAGTGTGACAACCAATATCACCAACGGTGATAGTATCTTTATCTATAGCTTTTCGAATAGCATGGAAGGCTGACCTATGACCACACCCGGGGCACATTTGAGCAGGACGTGGATTCAGTAGTGGTTTCTGCTTGTCTTCAGCTTGAGCCGGCGCAAAGAAGCTAGACCACTGTTTGCGCAAAACTTCTTTCACTTTATCAGGGGTATATTCATTTTCCCAATCTAAGAGATCATTTTTTCCTGTAATCTTTACATCTATCTTGTTATCAAAAGCAATCATTTTGACATCTCTTTCCACTAGATCATCCAACTCTTCTAATATTTTAACTTCTTTATGACTTCTTAAAAAATCAATAATCTTTTCTTGTGGAAGAGGATAGACAATACCTAATTTTAGAATATCAGCTTTCACTTTCATCTCCTCCATAACATCCAAGAGGGAGTAGTAGGGGAGTCCCATGGTGATGATTCCTATATCCTTATTGCTATTATCATTAACAAAATTTAAAGAAGATTTATCAGCATATTCGGCAAATTCACTTAGTTTTTTAAGAGCTTTTCTCTTCATTGGAAATACAGCCGATGTAATAGGTATATAGGGTCCATTGTCTGGATCAAATTTAGGACTAGGGTCAAACTCTAACTTATTCCAAGCCTCAAATTCTATAAGTTCTTTATAGTGACAGACATGAGTTGTTAAACGTAAAAATACGGGCATCTTTTTTTCTTGAGATATTTTAGCTGCCTCTTTAAACATTTGATAGGCTTCTGTTGGGGAAGAAGGTTCAAAAATCGGGATATAAGACATCTTGGCAAAATGCCTGTTATCCTGTTCATTCTGGGATGAATTAGCTCCTGGGTCATCTCCGAGAATAATGACCATTCCTCCGATTAGTTCCATTAATCCTAATTGTATTAGTGAATCAGCAGCCACGTTAAGTCCCACACTCTTGAAAAAGACACAAGAGAGATGTCCGTTGATAGAAGCTCCGAAAGCTACTTCAGTGGCAACCTTCTCGTTCACAGAGAATTCAAAATAGAAAGGCCTGTCTTCATGTGGTATTTGAGCTATAGCGGTTGCAATTTCAGGGGTAGGAGAACCTGGATAAGAGGTTACAACTCTTACATTGGCTTCAATCATAGCTCGGACCAAGCCCCAGTTTCCCATCATAATTTCCTGTGTTTTGTCTTTAGACAACAATATTTCTGCTAGTCTCTTCATCAAAACTCCTTATATAAGTTATGTGATTTTATTTTTCTTTACTATACTTAAAAAGTTAATAGTTTTATTCAAAATGACAAAAAATAAAAATAAATGAATGTTATTTTATCAAAATTGATTAAATTGTCATTAACCCAAATAATGCAGTAGACCTTTGTGAATAGCACTATATTCTTCTGCAAAAGTAAGCTACATAATTTTCATGAATATATATATTATATGCCTTCA
>JAEKNW010000232.1 GCA_016838885.1 Candidatus Cloacimonadota bacterium | reverse complement strand
ATGGAGGGTATTTATAGTCATGTGTCTGTTGTGAACCTAGTATTTCAAAGATACTTTTATTATTTTTTTTCTAAGACCCACTCTACTTGAGAGAGAGCCTTTTCTTTTTAACACCCCGTCATCTTCGATGCCACCCCTCTTGCACATCCCTCTGGGATTAAGAGGGGATTTAAGACATACGGGCTCTAGCTCTGTGTATATTTTAAATAGATTAATTCGTGTAATTCGTTTTCATTCGTGTTAATTTGTGTAAAAGTATTCTCTTCTTCAAAACTCTGTGTTAAGGATCTTCTTCTTCATTTCTTTGAACACCCCGCCTCTAACGAGGCACCCCTCTTGCACATCCCTCTGGGATTAAGAGGGGATTTAAGACATAAGGGCTCTAGCTCTGTGTATATTTTAAACCCGAATGGTGCAGTAGAGCTTTAGAGAAGAGTGCAGATTCTTTTAGCAAAATAACTTACAGAATTTGAACGCATATAATATATATATTCCTGAAAATTAAGGAAGTTACTTTTGCAAAAGAATATAGTGCTATTCTCAAAGATCTACTGCATTATTTGGGTTAAATAGATTAATTCGTGTTTATTCGTTTTAATTCGCGTTAATTCGAGTGAAAGCTCTTCTTCTTCTTTCTTAAAACTCTGTGCTTACCTCTGTGTAACTCTGAGCTTACCTCTGTGAAACTCTGTGTTAAGGATCTTCTTCTTTGTGCCTTAGTTCCTTTGTGGTGAATAAAACATCTCTACTTCACATCCTCCTCTTTTTTTATTTCCTCCCTTGAATTAATCATTGACAAAATATTTTCTAACAAAAAAAATACTCATAATAACACATTAAGGGAGAACCTATGCTTAAAAAAGTGATTATTTTAATGTTTTTGTTACTTGCCACAGCCTTATTTAGTGATGTTCCTGAGAAGTATATTTCCATTGAAATTAATTCTCGAGAAGATATATCCGTAATTACCAGATTAGTTTCTATAGATAAGAGAGAAGGAAATACTCTCTACGCCTATGCCCTACCTCATGAAATAGAATCTTTGCAAGCTCGAGATATTGCTTATGATATTTTAACTTTACCTAGTGATGAAAGAGCAACTCTCACCATGGCCACAAGTCTAGAACAGATGAGT
Organism: Candidatus Cloacimonadota bacterium; assembly: GCA_016838885.1. Taxonomy (GTDB): domain Bacteria; phylum Cloacimonadota; class Cloacimonadia; order Cloacimonadales; family JAFGVF01; genus JAEKNW01. The sequence continues at coordinate 3,611 of JAEKNW010000232.1, read as the reverse complement.
AACTGGGACAGGTATCCCACTTTTGAGGTATTTTTGGAGATGATGGATAACTTTGCCAATGATTACCCTAATATTTGTTCAATTCAAAATATTGGTTATTCCCAGAATAATAGAGAGATTCCAGTTGTTAAAATTACCGGTAATATTCATCAAGATATGGCTAAGCCAGGTTTCTACTATTCCGGACAAATGCATGGCGATGAGTTAGTTAATTATATAATACTACTTAGATTAATAGAAGAACTTTTAACAAATTATGGAACAGATCAACAGATTACCGATTTACTGGATACAACAGAAATTTGGATTAACCCACTAGCAAATCCTGATGGAGCTTATTATGGTGGTAATCATACTGTTAGTAATGCTCGCAGATACTTGGCAAATAATCTTGATGCCAATCGTAATTTTATAGACTTTATTGATGGCTATCCCGGAACCGGACCGACAACAAGTGTTTCACAAGAGAATTTGGACCAAATTACTTTTATGACAGGTAAGGGGATTGTGATGTCTGCTAATACCCATAGTGGAGCAGAATTAGTTAATTACGCTTGGGATACTATACCCGGACTTCACCCCGATGATGCTTGGTTCCAACAAGTATGCCGTGTTTATGCTGATGCAGTCCATGAAGATGCCCCTTCAACTTATATGGATGGTTATGATAATGGTATTACTAATGGTTATGCTTGGTATGAAGCCAATGGCACCAGACAAGATTATGCAATTTATTACTTAGGAATCAGAGAAATTACTATTGAACAATCAAATGTTAAAAAGATTGATGTGAATGAATTAAATGACCATTGGATCTATAATCGTGATGCTTTGATCGAGTTAATGGAAGAGGTTCATTATGGCATCAAAGGGACAGTTACAGATTATCAAGGAAATCCACTTGTGGCGACTGTGGAAATAATCGGACATGATACTGATGTTACAAAAGTAAGATCTAATGCTGATTTTGGTGATTATTATCGTCCTATCAACCCCGGTACTTATGATATTCAGATTAGTGCAGCAGGTTATGAGCCCCAAATCTTTAATGATGTTACGGTGGTAGCTAATAGTGCAGTTACCCTTGATGCAGTCTTTGGACAAGCCGATTTAACTCAGAATATTCAACTAAATACCGGCTGGAACTTAATTAGTTATAATCTTGATTATGAAGATAATTCGCCAAGTTCTCTCTTTTCACCTGTCCTTGAAGATATCATGGAAATTAAGAATATGACAGCCAGCTATTCTCCTGATGTACCAGACTACTTTAATACTTTAGATAATATTATTCCTGAAGAAGGATATTGGGTTAGGGTTAACAATAACAATCTTTTAGAACTCGCCGGGAATGCCTATGATAGCACTAATAGTATTAGTTTGACTAGTGGCTGGAACTTAATTGGTTACTTGCCTCAGAGCAATATTCCTCCGGCAACTGCCCTAAGCAATATCAGTGCTAATCTTATTCAAGTAAAAGATTTAACCTCTATCTATAATCCTGCTATGCCTGATATTTTCAACACTATGGATGTTATGACTCCTAACAAAGGATACTGGGTCCAAGTTAATGATGATTGTAGCTTAGTTTATAACGATGCTCGTACTTTTACTTCACCCCGAGAAGAATTTCAACCTTGGGATATCACCATCTATCCAAATAACACTGCTGTTATCTATGCTGAATTTTCAACAGATGAATTCAATGTTAATTACACTCATGATTATTTAGGCGTTTTTGCTGATGGTCAATGCTTAGGAGCAAGTCCTTTAAAAGTCTATTATAATGGTGTTGAAGAGAAGAGCGTGGCTGTTATAGTTACTCAAATGCCTAATGCTCAAGAGACCCTATCATTTGCTTACTATCAAGCTGAACTGGCTGAGACGATTGAACTCCAACAAGAAGTTACTGTTCAAAGTGGAGAAATTTACGGAGATGTGCCAAACAACTTAATCCAAGTCAATTACCTGATCACAGATAATCAAGAGCATGAGACTCAAGCTCTTAATGACTTACTAATTTCCACAAATACTAATCCCTTCCACAATAATTTATCTCTAAATATAAAAAGTAAAATTGACCAAGATGTGGAAGTTAATCTCTACAACCTCAAGGGACAAAAAGTGGATTCTAAATCTTCAAGAGTTTACTCTCAAGAAACTAGTAAGATTAGCTTCAATACAGAGAAATTAGCATCTGGCATCTACTTCGTGAAAGTAGAGGCTTGTGGAAAAAAAACAACACTTAAGCTTTTAAAAGTTAAGTAAAAACCGGGGTAAAAAGGAAAATTTTTACCACTAAGACACAAAGAACACAAAGGAAAGAAGAGCTTTCACACGAATTAACTCGAATTAAGACGAATTACACGAATAAGAAAATCCTTAACACAGAGTTTCCCCGAGGTGAAGAGTAGTTGCACAGAGTGAGAAGCCCCTCTTAATCCCGAAGGGATGGCCTTTTTCAGCAATTATGTGTAATAATATTATTCCTTCTTTCTAACAAAATGATGGCAACATCTTTGGATAAATGCAAAAAAAGTAAAAAAAAATAATTTTTTCCTTGCCAAGATTTTTTTGAAAATTATAATGTACTTAGACTTAGATGAATAAGAAATAAATTATTTTTTCTAAACTTAAATAGAACCTACAGACCCTACATAGAATGCCCTCCGACAGCGGGGTTACCACCCGGTAACTTCGCTGTTTTTTTATTTGAAATATTTAACTATTTGAGGAGAATCAAAATAAAATGAAGAAAGATTATCATATTCACTCATATTTTAGCAAAGACAGTAAGCTTGATCCGGACAAATTAATCCAAAAAGCTATAGAGTTAAATTATCAGGAAATTGCCTTTACCGATCACTTAGAGTTTCTTTTCCCTCAGTGGTCTTTTCATGAAGAATATTCTTATCAAGACTATTATGATTTCTTTTCCCTTTTAAAAGCTAAATATGCCCCGAAAATAAACATCTTAAGCGGTGTCGAAATAGGAGAGTATCATCAAACAAAAACTCAAGTAACAGACTATTTTGGACATTTAAAACCAGACCTCATTTTAGGCTCAATTCATACCCTCCTACCCAAGAAAGATATCTCTCTCCCCTTCCAAGAACCCCTCTCCCCTGCTGAGATTATCTCTTATTATAAATCCAATCTAGAATTAGTCGAAACTTGTGATCTTGATATCCTTGCCCACCTAGGCATCTTTACCCGCTTTCTTCCCCATAATATTAAAGTTGGATTACCTATTTGCAAAGATATCTTCCAAGTTATGAAAGAAAAAAATATTGCCCTCGAAATTAATTTTTCAGGTCTGAGAAAAACTACAAAACAATTCTTACCCCACTTCCAAGTTCTAGATCTTTATGCCATGGAAGAAGGTAAATTAATCTCTATTGGCTCTGATACCCACCAACTTAGTGATTTCGATGATAACTATGATAATGTGCTAAGCATCTTAGACGAAAAGGGATATCCTTTTTTGGTTGTTTAATTGTTGATTTGTTTAACTAATCTTTCCGACACCTAAGTTATTGCAAATCAACTACAATTTTATACATCATACAGCCTCAAGTATCTTTTTATCATTTCTTTATGCAATTCTCCCA
>JAEKNW010000231.1 GCA_016838885.1 Candidatus Cloacimonadota bacterium | reverse complement strand
CGAATAGCACTATCTTCTTTTGCAAAAGTAAGCTACATAATTTTCAGGAATATATATATTATATGCCTTCAAATTCTGTAACTTATTTTGCTAAAAGAACCTAGCACTCTTCATCAAAGTTTTACTGCACCATTCGGGATAAAGCAATTTGTCCATTGAGATGCAAAAAAAAATGAATGAGCTTATTTAGCAAGAAAAATTTTGTTTACAAAAATTCATAGTTGAAAATAGTATGATATAAGTGAGTTTTTTTTGTTAAATCAAATCAAAGGTAGGTAGTTTAAGTGTTAAGAAAATGTTTGATTTTTACGCTAGGAGTATTAATGAGCCAAAGTTTACTAGGACAGTATAAAGTGCCAAATGACAGAATTAAGGAAGTTTATGAAATAACCAAGCCACCTTATGTAATATTTAAGCCTTTTACAGAAAGCGGCTTTGAAATTAGTTATGAGCCGAAAATAGAGTTAAAAGAAATCGTCGAATCTGACCTTGAGTTAGCAGGCAAAAAGTTTTTACCTCGTTTAAATGCAGAGAAGAAGTTTTATAAAAGTAAGAGTTTTTCTTTGGTAGATTATGAAAAAAATACCCATAAACCGATAGATATTGCTAAGTATGAGGGGATAAGAACGACTTTCTATTCAGCTGATCATTCAAAAGCTGTAATGACTTATGATAGAGATGATGGGGTCAGTTTTATCTATGTAAATTTTGTAAGCGGGAAAATTATAGAATATCCTGAGATTAGATTAAATGGTGCAATGGGAGAACCGCATATCCAGTGGCTAGCCAATCAGAAAGAAGTGTTAATTAGAATGCTCCCGGAAGATAGAGGTGAGAAACCGGAATCTGACCTGATACCTCAATCGCCCATCATTGAAGAAACTTCCGGTAAGATGAGTCAGATGAGGACTTATACTAATTTATTAAAATCTCCTAATGATGAGATTATGTTTGATTACTATTTTACCAGTCAGATTGCTCTTGTTAATCTTAAATCCAAGAAAATCAAGAAAATTGGGGAGCCGGGTATATATAGTTCTGTAGATATCTCCCCCAATAACAAACTTCTCTTAGTTACAGAAATTAATAAACCTTATTCTTATACAGTGCCCTATTATTACTTCCCTAAGACTACTTCAATTTGGAATCTGAAGGGAAAAGAGGTGAAACATCTCATTGATAGAGTGCTTCAGGATGAGATTCCTATTGGAGGAACTTATGATGGTGAACGCTATCATCATTGGCTTCCTATAGCAGATCAGACCCTTGTTTGGTATGAAGCTCAAGATAAGGGTGATCCCAAAGTTGAAGCAGAGTTTAGAGATATTATATATAGAAGTGAATACCCTTATAATGACAAAAGTGAATTCTTTAGAACTGAACACAGAAGTAGAGGTTACACTTGTTTTGCAGATAAAAAAGGGATAATCTATGGAGATTATGACCGAGATCGCTTATGGACCAGAGAGTGGTTTCTTAATCTAGAGGATAAGACTTCAACTCTTATCACAGACCTATCTGTAAACGATAAATATGCTGATCGAGGTGAGCTCTTTACTCTATGGAATGAGAACAAAGAGAGAGTGATTGTCAGAAATGGTAATTTGGTTTATTATATCAATAATCAAGGAGCTACTGCCGAAGGGAATAGACCCTTCTTAGCTACCTTTAATTTAGAAAGTCTGGAATTTAATAAGATCTTTGAAGCAGATGTAAACAAATATGAACAAATCACGACCTTTAGTGATCCTAACTTTGAAAGCATCATCGTTAGCAGTCAGGATGTAACAAGACCAGGAAATTATCAAATAGTTAACCTTGAAACAGGGGAAAGAAAAAGGCTCACAAATCATGAAAACCCATACCCTGATTATGCTAAACTTAAAAAGGAACTGGTCAATTATAAAAGAAGTGATGGCTTAGATTTATCAGGTCTTCTCTATCTGCCCCACGACTATGATGGTAAGAAAAAACTCCCCCTAATAATTCATGCCTATCCCAGAGAATTTGCTTCAGCTGAAACTGCAGGGCAGGTTTCTGGAACAGACAAAGCCTTTACTTGGTATTTCGGTGATGACCTCAGATATATGGCCATGCAAGGCTATGCTGTCCTCAACGGTGCATCCATTCCTATTGTTGGTAATCCTGAAGTTGTTAATGATACTTTCATAGAACAACTCCTAGATGGAGTTAGTTCTGCTATAAACTTCTTAGATGAGAAAGGAGTGATAGACCCTAATCGAGTGGGTATTATAGGGCATAGTTATGGTGCTTTTATGGTTGCTAATGTGTTAGCTAACTCTGATTTATGCCAAGTAGGAGTTGCTAAAAGCGGAGCCTATAATAGAACATTAACCCCCTTTGGATTCCAAAGTGAAAGAAGAACCTTCTGGCAAGCTAAAGATTTTTATCTAAAAGTATCACCTTTTGCGACTGCTGATCAAATTAATGAACCGATTCTCTTGATTCATGGAGAAAAAGACCCTAATAGTGGGACTTATCCTATGCAGACTCAAAGGCTTTACCAGGCAATTAAAGGCAATGGTGGAACTGCAAGAATGGTGATTTTACCTTTTGAGGAACATGGCTATCGTGCCCGGGAGTCTGAACTACATGTTTTAGCAGAAATTAACGAATGGTTTGACAGATTCTTACATGTAAAACAAACTGAACTTAATGAATAATCAAAATGAAATTATAAGAAAAATTACAGATATGTCCACAGAAATACCTTTTGTGGCGATTACCGGTATATGCAAAAATGCCGGGAAGACTACTTTCTTGAATTGGTTGTCCGCAAGGCTATCCCAACTAGGGCAAGTAGCTCTTCTCACTACCGGACGAGATGGCGAGGATTATGACTTAGTGGGAGGACATGAGAAACCAAAAGTTAGTATTCCGCAGAACTCGATTTTTGTTACTCACTCCAACATTTTAGAAAGATTCTCAGGAAAAGTTGAAATCTTGTTCAAAAGTGAATATAAAGCAGGTTCTTTTAAGATCTGGATTGCTAAAGCTCTGCAAGATATAGAGACCGAGATAATTGGTCCCAGTACTGCCAGTGAGCAAGTAAACCTGGCCTCTCAAATTAAATCTTACCAGCCAAGATTTATAATTATTGATGGTTCTTTAGATAGAAAAGCTATTACTCTTAAAGCAGAAATAGATGCTATGATCTTGGTAGTTAGTGCTAATTTTGGTACTTTGGAAGAAATTATCGCTGAACTTAATAGACTTCTCTTATTAACTAAAGTTCCTCAAGAAAACTTTTCCCATATAGCTAATCCAAATGAGAATTTTTTGCTTGTAAAAGATGGAAAGGTGCTATTTGAAAGAAGAACTCTGCTTGGTTTTGAGAAAGAGATTAATGCTTTTTTAAGTGATAATAAGGTTGATTATGTCTATATCCCAGGTGTTCTAACAGACTCTATATGGGAGAAAGTAAAGACTTCTTTTATAAATAAGGCAAAAACCTTGGTGATTTATCATCCTTATCAACTACATTTAAGCTACGAGAATTTGCAGAATCTTTTTAAGAAGATGAATGTTTATGCAAAATATGAGTTCAAAATTTCAGGGCTAGCCCTTAATAGCTTTTCGATAAAAGGCAGACATTTGGATGCCAATCTGCTCTATCAAGAAATAGTAAAACTTACAGATATTCCCATAATAGATTGCATGGAGGTCTTCTAATGAATAGAACAAAAAGGTCAGTCAACCTTGGTTTATTTACCAATATCATATTTTCTATCTTAAAAACTGTTATTGGTATTTATGGTAAAAGTCAAGCCCTTATTGCTGATGGAATAAACTCTACATCCGATGTTGCCTATTATCTTGCAGTCAGCATCTTCATGAAAAAATCTCAAAAGCCTGCTGATGAAGAACATCCTTATGGTCATAGGCAGTTGGATAATATTGCTGCTATAGTTGTAGGAGCTTTTATCGTTACTACCGGAGCGACTATCTTCTGGAATGCTATGTCAACTCTATTTACTATTTGGAAAGGTGAATATGAGTCTTGTCAGAGCTTTTTATTTCCTATGATTATAGCCTCAATTACTGTAGTGGCTAAAATTTATCTCTACTTAGATACCAAAATTACCTATAAACAGACAAGAAACCCCACTATTAAAGCCCTAATGAATGACCATGTAAATGATCTAATGGCTTCAGGGACTGTCTTAATTTCTCTGATTTTTGCCTACTTCAATGAAAATATGATTTGGATTGATCCTGTTGCCTCTTGCTTAGTTGCAATATTTATCTTTAAAACCGGCTTTGAAATCGTAGTAGACTCCTCAAATGATTTAATGGATGCTATGCCTGATGATGATTTTGCTAAGAAAGTAGAAGAGCTTGTCCTTAAGCATTCTCAAGTTCACAGAATTACTCATATCGGAGTCCATAAATATGGTCCATCTTTTGTTCTTAATATGACAATTGAAGTTGATTCCCAGCTCACAGTTGCTCAAGGTGATGTGATATGTGATGAGTTAGAAGAAAAACTCCTCCAAGAATTCCCAGATAGTCTTAAAAAAACTAATATTCACTACCACCCTAAGACAAGAGGGTAGTTGTTGAGTTGTTGAGCTGTTGAGTTGAAGAAGAGGATAGAAGACAGAGCCACCGAAAACACTGAAAACACCGATAAAAGAGAAATACTTCTACACTAATTAACTCGCGTTAATTAGTGTAAATACTATTCTTATCTTCGAAACTTTGTGCAACTCTGTGTTAAGGATCTTCTTCTTCGTGTAATTCGTGTAATTAGTGGATAGATTCTCTTCTTTTTCTTTAACACCCCGACATCCAACTTCGC
>JAEKNW010000230.1 GCA_016838885.1 Candidatus Cloacimonadota bacterium | reverse complement strand
AAGTAAGCTCCATAATTTTCAGGAATATATATATTATATGCCTTCAAATTCTGTAACTTATTTTGCTAAAAGAATCTAGCACTCTTCATCAAAATTCTACTGCATCAATCGGGATAAAAAAAAGAGGTAATATAATGACAATAGAAGAACAAGTTAAATTGCTAAAGAAGGGTGTGGAAGAGATAGTTCCTGAGGGGCAATTAATAGCAAAATTAAAGAAATCTGCCAAGACAGGTAAACCTCTAAGAATTAAGTATGGGATTGATCCTACTGGGTCTCAAGTGCATATTGGACATTTAGTCCCCATTAGAAAGATGAGACAGTTTCAGGATTTAGGTCATATTGGGGTTATCATTATTGGTGATTTTACAGCCCAGATTGGAGACCCTACCGGTAAAAACGAAACAAGACCTACTCTTACCAAAGAGCAGATAATGATAAATTGTGAAAAATACATGGACCAACTCTACACTGTTTTAGACAAAGATAAAACAGAGGTGAGGTTTCAGACAGAGTGGTTTGGATCTATGACTATGGCTGATGTAATTAAGTTAATGGGAAAATTCACCTTAGCTCAATTTATGGCCCATGATACTTTTAGAAAGAGATATGAAAGTGGACTTCCCTTAGGCATGCATGAAATTATGTATCCGATTTTGCAGGGTTATGACTCTGTGGCTATTGAATCTGATATTGAATTAGGGGCTACAGAACAGAAGTTTAATTTACTAGCCGGACGTGATATGCAACGTTATCATAACCAGGAAGAGCAAGTTGCTATCATGTCTCCAATTTTAATGGGTACAGATGGCGTTAATAAAATGGGTAAATCTCTTAATAACTATATTGCTGTCTTTGATACACCTAAGGATAAATATGGCAAAGTTATGTCTATTCCTGATAATTTAATTATTAACTATTTCACTTATGCTACAAACTTAAGTGATGAAGAGATATCTGCTGTCCAAATGAGGTTAGAAGCTGGAGAAAATCCCAAGAATTTAAAGCAACTGCTAGCTCGTGAATTGGTAAAAATATACCATGGACAGGAGATTGCTCAAGCTGAAGAGGATGCTTTTAACTCAGTTTTTGCTAAGGGAAATATTCCTGACGATATAGAAGAATTTAGTTTTGCTGAAGATAAAATATGGGTTATTAAGCTTCTAACAGACACTAAGTTATGTCAAACTAACGGCGAAGCTAAAAGAATGTTAAAACAAAATGCAGTCTCCATTGATGGTGAAAAAGTTACTGACCCTGATTTAGAAATCGAATTAATTAGTGAAATCGTCGTAAAAGTTGGAAAACGTAGATTTGCTAAAATAATCAAAAAATAGTGGGTATTTTATGAATATGGACTTTACTTCGCAAGTATTAGCCTTTTTCTTTATCTTTATGTCAATTGTTATCCATGAGATAAGTCACGGCTATGCTGCCTATTTATTAGGCGATGATACTGCTAAAAGAATGGGCAGACTTTCCCTTAATCCACTTCATCATGTAGATATTTTTGGAACAATAATTTTGCCAATAATATTAGTTATGACTGCCGGATTTGCTTTCGGTTATGCCAAACCTGTTCCCATCAACCCTTATAATTTCAAAAATTACAAAAAAGGAATGGGAATCACCGGGGCTGCCGGTCCTTTAGCTAATTTTGCTATCACCTTTCTACTTGCTATCCTGTACGTCATTTTGGCTAAATCCGGATTTAATCAAGATTTAAGAGCTTTTGAAGTGATTAAATTAACAATGCAAGTAAATATCTTCTTAGCCTTATTTAACTTAATCCCAGTTCCTCCCTTGGATGGATCAAGGATTGTGGGGGCCTTCCTCTCTGATGAAGCTTATATCAAATATTCAAAATTAGAAAGATATGGCATGTATATTATTCTTGGTGCCCTCGTAGTTGGTTCTTTACTCAATATATCCATTATTGGATTAATTATCAATAGACCTTTCCAGATTGTCTGGGGATTCTTTGCCCAGATAATTAATGCCTTGCTGTGAGGAAGAGAGTCTATCCACGAATTACACGAATTACACGAATTAAGAGTAAGAAGAAGATCCTTGACACAGAGTTACACAGAGGACAAGAGGAGTTTCATAGAGTTTTAAGAAAAAAGAGCTTGGAAGAAGGAAGAGCTTTCACACGAATTTGCACGAATTAAAGCGAATTACACGAAGAAGAAAATAGAATTAGCCACAGATAACACGGATAAACACGGATAAGAAGAAGATAAAAGATTATTAAACTCTGTGCAACTCTGTGATAACCTCTGTGTAACTCTGTGTTAAGGTCTTTATCGTATTCTTTGAGCCTTTGTGCCTTTGTGGTGAAATGAATCTGAGGATAAAATATCCTAATTCGTGAAATTCGTTTTAATTCGAGTTAATTCGTGTGAAAGCTCTTCTGTTCTAAACCTCTATGTTAAGGTTTTAACAGTATTCTTTGTGCCTTTGTGTTGAAATGAATTAATAAACAAAAAAAATAAAATAGAGGAATTGCTTCTGCGATTCCGAGGAGAAAAAGATGGAGTTAAAGAAAATTCAAGAGATGATTGATTCTAAAGAGATCAAAGCTGTTGATTTGAAGTATGCCGGACTAGATGGGAAATGGTATCACATTTCATTCCCTGCTGCCAGATTAGAGAGTGTTATCGAATTAGGTGTTCCTTTTGATGGTTCAAGTATCCCTGGAATGAAAGCAGTTGAATCTGGTGATATGGTTCTTATGCCTGACCTTTCTACTGCTCATTTAGACCCAATCCAAGATTATGAATTTGAAGGAAAAGTGCTTAGGATTCTTTGTTCAATTTGTGATGCTGAGACCAGAATCGGAGTTAAAAAAGATCCTCGCAGTGTAGCTCTTCGTGCTCAAGCATATTTAGAATCTACAGGTATAGCTGACACTTCTTACTGGATTCCTGAATTTGAATTCCATATCTTTGATGATGTAAAATATACAAATACTAATTTTAATATGGGATGCCAAATCTCTTCTTCTGAAGATAAACAGTGTTTCCCTAAAGATTGTGTAGATTATAACGGCTTAGCTCAATCTCATACTAAGGGTTATCACATGGATAATCCACATGACAGATTCTATGGACTTCGCTTACAAATGTGCGAAATTATTGAAAGCCTTAATATCGATGTCAGATATAATCATCATGAAGTTGGACTTTCCTCACAGCAAGAGATTGAAACTGAACTTCTTCCTTTCCCAAAAGTATGTGATGATACAAAAGTTATCAAAGATATTATCAGACGAATTGCTTTAGAAAATGGCTTAACTGCTACTTTTATGCCAAAACCTGTCTATAATGAAGCCGGAAATGGCATGCACTTCCATATTATGCTTAAGAAAAATGGCAAAAATATCTTCTGGAATAAAGGTGGATATGCTGATCTCTCAGATGAAGCTATCTGGTTCATGCGTGGTATTCTTATTCATGGTAGCTCTCTAGCAGCTTTCACTAATCCAAGTACTAACTCTTACAAAAGATTGCTTCCAGGATTCGAAGCCCCAACTAAACTCTTCTTTGGTTTAGCTAACAGATCCGCTGCTGTCAGAATCCCTAAATACGCCAATACTGAAGATACTAAGAGATTTGAATATCGTACCGGTGATGCTACCTGTAATCCTTACCTTGCTATGTCTGCTCTCTTACTCGCCGGACTTGACGGCATTAAGAAAAAATTAGACGGTAAGGGACATAACTTCGGTCCTCATGATGATAACGTCTTTAATTGGCCTGAAGAAAGAAAAGCTACTATTGAATCTATCCCGGAAAACTTAGAGGGAGCCCTAAAAGCCTTAGAAGAAGATTATGAGTATCTCCTTGCCGGTGATGTATTCAATAAAGAACTTATAGACTCCTTTATCGCCCTTAAACGTAAAGATATCACAGAAGTTAATAATAGACCAACCCCAATGGAGATGGCACTGTATTATAATGTGTAAGGGTTAATTTTCGCTAGAAGCGATAAACAGGGATTTTTAACCACAAAGGCACAAAGAACACAAAAAAGAGGAAGAAAGTCTATCCACGAATTACACGAATTACACGAAGAAGAAGAAAGTCCTTAACACAGAGTTACACAGAGGTGAAGAGGAGTTTCACAGAGTTTAAGAGAAGAAAAAAGAAGAGCTTTCACACGAATGAACTCGAATTAAAGCGAATTAACACGAATTAGATTTGGAAAATATATACAGATATAGAGCCCGTGGTCGGAAGGCGGGCGTTCCCGCCCGCACCAAGCTGATAAAGCTTGGTTAAAAATCCCGTAGGGATGATATATAAAAGGCAGTGGTCAAAAGACACTGATAGTGAAAATGGATAGAGATTTAGAACCCCTACGTCTTATCCCCCTCCGTGAGGGGGACACAGGGGGTGTTTAAGTCTTGCTTCGCAAGAATGAAAAATTAAGAGTGAAAAATGAAAAAGGGCTCGATGACGGGGACCTCTTAAATCCCCTCTTCATTTGCTCTTGCAAATGTTTCCAAGAGGGGTGTCATCGAAGATGACGGGGTGTTTAAGTCTTGCTTCGCAAGAATGAAAAATTAAGAGTGAAAAATCAAAAATGGTTCCGATGACGGGGACCTCTTAAATCCCCTCTTCATTTGCTCTTGCAAATGTTTCCAAGAGGGGTGTCATCGAAGATGACGGGGTGTTTCTTCATTCCCCTCTGCGGAGGGGTGCCGAAGGCGGGGTGGTTAAGTCTTGCTTTGCAAGAATGAAAAATGAAAAATGAAATTCATGGTTAAAAGTGGTGTATTGTTCGATAGTGGGGATTTAAGGCTCTAGTTCAAGTCTGGTGGAAATAATATAGGAAAATATGAGCATATTTCACTAATATAGTGATTCATCATATATCCCTGAAAGGGATTAAATAGTTTA
>JAEKNW010000229.1 GCA_016838885.1 Candidatus Cloacimonadota bacterium | reverse complement strand
ATCTGCACTCTTCTCTAAAGCTCTACTGCACCATTCGGGTTTAACAGAATAACTCTGTGGACTATTCTTCTCTTTCAGATCCGTGATTATCTGTGTTATCCGTGGATAAGGATTTTCTTCTTCGTGTAATTCGTGAAATTCGTGGATAGATTTTCTTCTTTTTCTTTAACACCCCGTCATCTTCGATGCCACCCCTCTTGGAAACATTTGCTAGAGCAAATGAAGAGGGGACTTAAGACTTACGGGCTCTAGCTCTGTGTATATTTTGATTGAGTAATTCGTGTTAATTCGTTTTAATTTGAGTTAATTTGTGTGAAGGCTCTTCTTTCTTCTTTTTTCTTTTTTCTTCTTTTCCTTTGTGTCTTTGTGTCTTTGTGGTAAAAAAATCTCCCCGTCTGTTTTGGCATGAGCCAAGTGCAGACTTAGCCGGTATTTTGAGTCTTAATGAGCCTGCAACCAATTATTTCCTATTCCAATATCTACCAGTAATTTTACAACCTTACTGTATTCATGTGGTAAAGCATTCTCCATTTCGTTTTTAATTAGTTTCTTCATCTCATCCAAGCTACTTTTCTTGACTTCAAAGACAAGTTCATCATGGACTTGGATAATCATTTTTATGTCGGGATTATCTTTAATCTTGGCATGCAGATTATTCATAGCAATCTTGATTACATCGGCTGCAGAGCCTTGGATAGGCATATTAACTGCAACTCTTTCAGCTTCACTAATTAATCTTTGATTACTGCTACGGATTCCCGGTAAGAAGAGTTTTCTTCCACTAATGGTCTCGCAATAACCAAGTGATTTTGCTTTTTTAACCATCGTGTTCATGAAGTTTTTTATTGTAGGAAAGGTCTCGAAATAGTGGGTGATAAATTCTTTTGCTTCCTTCTGGGTGATGTTAAGCTCTTTACTAAGTTTCTGGGCACCCATACCGTAAATAATCCCAAAATTAATAGTTTTTGCTGATCTTCTTTCTTCGCCGGTAATCTCATTGGCAGTTTTATTAAAGATTAAAGCAGCAGTACTTCTATGAATATCTCCATTCTCTCTAAAAGTATTTATCAAAGCAGAATCTCCTGAAAAGATGGCTAATAGTCTAAGCTCAATCTGAGAATAATCCGCTGCTAATATCACAGAATCTTCGTCTTGTGGAACAAAAGCTTCTCTAATTTTACTTCCTATCTCTGTTCTGATTGGGATATTCTGCAAGTTTGGATTAGTGGAAGAAAGTCTTCCTGTGGATGCTCCAATTTGATTGAAGTTAGAGTGAATCCTCTTCGTTTTATCATTAACTAATTTAGGAAGAGCAGAGATATAAGTGGAATCTAACTTGGCGAGCTGTCTGTATTCTAACATAAGTTTAACTATTTCATAGTCTTCTGCAAGCGTTTCCAAGACTGTAACATCAGTGGAATATCCTGTTTTAGTCTTTTTAACAGGAGGGATTTCCATATCTTCAAAAAGAAGTTTCGCCAGTTGTTGGGTAGAGTTTAGATTGAATTGATACCCTGCCATATTATAGATTTCTGAAGCTAGGGTGTTGATTTTTTCCTTCACTTCTTCTGATAGGTTTTTAAGGAAGTTCTTGTCAATATAAGCTCCATTCATCTCCATTTTTTTTATTGAATAGATTAGAGGAATCTCAATATCAGTAAACAAGTTATGCAAGCCTTGTTGTTTCAATCTTTCTTTGTAAAGAGAATAGAGTCTGAGAGAAGCCCAAGCGTCTTCAGCAGCATAGAAAGTTGCATCCTGAATTGAAACAAGAGCAAAACTCTTCTGGTCTTTTCCCTTTCCTATTAAATCTTCAATGGGTTGCATGGTATAATCAAGTTCTCTCTCCATACATTTATCAAGGCTATTCCCATCATTAGTGGGGTCAAGCAGGAAACTTGCAATCATGGTATCAAATAGAGAGTTATCAAACTTCAAACCATGATATTCGAAGATCTTAAAATCATATTTTAGGTTATGTCCGATTATTAATTTGCCAACAATATGTTTCTCAAGTAGATCTAAAACTTGTTTAACAGGTAAATTATCTGAAGCAAAGTGATTCAAAGGGACATAATAGGAAGTCTGTTCATTATAAGAGAAAGATATTCCGACTAAATCAGCATCTTGAGTATCCAATGAAGTTGTTTCAGTATCTAAGGCTAAGTAGTCTTCTTTGTTGGCTGTTAGGACTTGATTTAAGTGGTCTAGGGAAGTTATTAAAATCGCATCAAATTTTGCTTCTTCTTTCCGGGGAGAGTTAGAGTTTTTATTAGCTACAGGAGAAACATCATTAGCAAAGAGAGTAGCTTGCTCATAATGTTCTTCATTAGAAGTCGAAACAGTCTGCTTTGCTTCATTCTGCTCTTTGCTGTTATCTTCTAAAGGAATAACTTTCATTAACTTATTCTTTAATGTATTTAATTCATATTCATTGAAATAAGCATTTAAATTGGTAGAATTATCAAGACAACAGACCAGAGTTTCCAGTTCAGGAATAGCAAGAGGTACATGAAGATTGATTTTTGCTAATTCATAAGAGTGATAAGCACTTTCTTTCTGCTCCGTTAACTTCTTTAGGGTTGCTCCTTTCTGACTATCCAAATTAGCATAAATCTCATCCAAATCACGATATTCCGATAAGAGCTTCTCCGCAGCCTTAGCACCTAAACCCTTTACTCCCGGAATATTATCAGCTGAATCACCGACTATGGCCAGATAATTTATAAACTGCGAAGCTTCAACTCCATACTTTTCTTTAATGCCTTTTTGATCCAAAAGAGAGTTCTTAAAAGGGTCTAACAAATAAACATGGTCTTGCACAATTTGAGAAAAATCTTTATCTCCACTAACAATATAGACCTCTGTTTTATCCTTGAAATGCTCCGCAAAAGTACCTATAATGTCATCAGCTTCATATCCTGCTAAGGAGATTTCGGGGATGTTTATTAACTTAAAAAACTCTTTTACAGGTTCAATTTGACCAACTAAATCATCCGGCATAGGGGGACGATTGGCTTTGTAACTATCATCCATCTCATGTCTAAAAGTCTTTTCTTTCCTGTCAAAACTAACCATCACATATTGAGGCTTATATTCTTCAACAATCTTTAGAAATGAGTTTATTACTCCATATATTGCACTGGTATTCACTCCCTTACTGTTGATTAAGGGGTTACGTAGAAAGGCAAAGTAAGCCCGATAAATTAAGGCTGTGCCATCTATTAAAAAAAGTTTATCTTTCATAATTCTCTCTTTTGTTGAGCTCTTTAAGTTTATCTGCTTTTACATAAAGTTCTCTTAAGTTAACCCAGTTATTTCTTGCCATAATGCCACCATAAGAAAAGAGGGCTATGTGATTAAATCCTTTGTTTCGACTTACATGAATTTTTGAGCTTATCTGCTGAACAGGATAGATTATTTTTCCATCATCCCAAGCTCTTAAACCAACTACGATTTTGTCTTTGTGAGAAGCTAAGTCAGGGTCGCTAAGCTGTATGTCTAAGACACTATCTTCTTTTGTATAAGCCATCAAATATACCCTGTCTATAATCCCTTCATCTAACCATTCTTGCCAATTCTGAGAATATTTTGCCCTTCCCTTAACTTTATCAGCTATCACTGCCGCACTTAATTCAAGTCGTGGATTTAACTCTTTAACTCGGTGATAAACATCAGCTACAAATCTGGTAATTACAGCTTCTTTCCATAACATTCTGTCGGCATAAGAACTGGTGAAATAGTCTGAACCAAGCTCTTTCATTGCTAAGGGATGGTATCCATAATCTTCCCCGGGGTAACGAATATAATCTAAGTGAAGTCCGGCTAACTGGGGATAATTTAATAATAAATCATTGATGATGTTAATAGTATATTCTCTAACTTCAGGGATTCCCGGATCTAAGAAGTAACCTTCAGCACTGGTAAGAGGCATTCTTTTACCATCCAAATCAGTAGTAATCCAATCCGGATGCCTATGATATAAATGGTCAGGGGGAAGCTTAGTTAAATCATGGGGGGTGATAACAAAGGTGGTTATCCAAGCATGGACTTGAATATCAAATTTCTTAGCTTCTTGAATGAGATATTCCAAAGCATCAAAATCACTCCCTTTCATAATATGAGAACGAGTTTCTAAGTTTATATAGTCGGTGTTTAGCTTATTGGGTTGATAAATAGCATCAGCTCGATAACGAACTTCAGCCATAAGGGTATTCTGCCCATTATTATGTAGATTTATCAGTACAGAATCAATGGCTGTCTCACGCACTAAATCCCATGGTAATACCCACACGGCTGATATTGACTCACCCACAAGACCAAGACTTGCCAGTAATAACATGATAACTAAGATTATTCGTCTCATTTTGAATGCTTCCTTATTGATTAACTTATATCTATAACTACCAAATAGGATGAAGAATGTGTCAAGTTTTTTCCATTTTATAAGAAAATATTTCTATTAGGAATGGGTCAGCTTGGATGAGACTGTTCAATTAATTAATTGATATTCAATACTTTATATTTATAAAGGGCTCAATTAGTGCACACTTTTTATTTATTATCTCACTCTTATGAAAGTGACTTATTGCTTGCATTCAGGTTAATATTTATAAAATTGAAACAAACCCTCTTAAATCCCGAAGGGATGAAAATATAATAGGCAGGGTTAGAAGACCCTGTGTAAGAATCCCCCACAAACCTAAGCCTCGGCTAGTGAAGGCGTAGCTTTAGCGAAGACACTTGGATAGACTTTCTTCTTTATTATTAGTGGCAGACAAGCTGTCCACCGTCCGACTGAAGAGGCTATTTTCGGCATATCAAGTAGGGGTGGTACGTTAGCACCATCCCCTGGAGTTTGGACATTATTATTGGTTAACCGATAAGATTCCTCCTCCAAAAGGTTTAATTTTCAGTTTATCTTGCAACTCTGTGTTAGAAACCAGCTC
>JAEKNW010000228.1 GCA_016838885.1 Candidatus Cloacimonadota bacterium | reverse complement strand
TGAAATCTATTAATAAATATTCTGTATCTAAAGAAGTTATAGAAAATATTAATTAGTTCTAAAAAGAATTAAATCCAAAATCCTAAAAGAATCCACCAATAATCGTTCCGATTCTTGGTGGAGGTGGCGGGAGTCGAACCCGCGTCCAAAGATAGCTTACAAAGCAAATCTACATGTTTAGTTGTCTTATGTTCTTACATCGAATTACAAGGCAATCAGAAATCATTCGATGCCAGCAGAAGAGTTTCGAAAGAGGTTATCTGCATGGCCTCAATCTAGTCATTCAGTATGACACCCTATCCATCACCGAACGACCAGGTTCAGGAGGGTGTAGCCGGTCTTACGCGGCTAGTGCGTAATTTTCGTTTGCATTTAAATTTAGTTCCATCATGTTTAACGAGTCAGATAAGATTCTCGACATGCATCACCAAGCTCACTTACCCCTGTCGAAACCGTGGCACCCCCATAAAAGTGAGGACACAATTGCAAGAATAAAGCACTTATAAAGACAAGATAAGAAGAAGTGCTGAGAAGTCAAGTTATTTGTTAAAATATATTGTATTCCACAAATACTTAATTGAGGAACAATATTTGCATTGTAACAACATAGTAAATAATTAGGAGAAGAAAATTGAAAAAGATTGTGGGAATACTATTTATTTGTTTGTTATTTTCATGTTTTCAACTTTTACACGGTTACCAATTAACCATAAATGCCACCAGTGATGTAGCAGAAATTACCACCTACTATAATTATAGAATCTGGAATTTAGATACATATACTTTAGGTATGGGTGGTGGTTCTGTAACAAGTCAGGACACTCTCAATTTAGGAGAGGGGAATTATGTTCTTTATGGAAAAAGTTATGTCCCGGGTACTTATTATCAATATGCAGGACATTTCTTTTATGGTGAGCATGATGAATTAACAATAATATCTTTGAATGAAGAGAACCCATCCCAGACTATTGACATTCATATTGTAGCTGGTGGGTCTCCGCATTTTTTTAAGACTTATGATGTAATGGAAATCAATGGTCATGATGTAATTCCTATATACCAAGAATTTGTCTATAATGTATTTACTAGACAACTTGTCTACGAAAATGACAACAATGATATTATGTTAGTAGGTCATCAACTCTACACTCCTAATGGTTGGGAAACAAGTCTTTATGATGAAGAATACCTCTATTTAGATAATGATGCAGAAGCAGGAGATACATTTTATTCCCATAATTATCTGATGTGGCAAGGAGGTGACTATTTTTCCAGGTCAACAATGAAGGTGTTAGGCTCCCATGAGTTTGAACTAGATGGAAACCTATATAATACTAAGGCTGTTAGGGTATATTTTGATCAGATGATGGATATGGGTTATATGTATTGGTATGAGTTTACCGGAGGACCAGGCCCATTGGTCCGAAGTCTGCGGGAAATGGGTTCAAGATCAACTATCTATAAACAAAACCATGATGGAGGATATGATAGTTCAAAGTTAATAGATTTAACGCCCAATACAGAGATTTTGTACGATTATGTGGTTGAGGTTGATAATGCTCCGAAAAATTTAAGTTACTTTGATGGTGTTTTCTATTGGTTTCCACCTAGCCAACGGTTTATATCAATAAATCAATATACCCCAAGGCAAGTCTTCTATTGGCAACATGAATTTAATAATGAAGTCCTTCTTGATTCTGTAACATTCAACGCTGACTATGACGCCTATATATTCGATGAAGCAAACTTATTACACACGAACTACTCTTTTTGGGTAAGAAGCTTATTACCTGACAGTACTTATTCTCAACCATCAAATATTCTTACTTGGCCTATAACAGCTAATGAAGATGAGGACATTATAGGAATAAGTAAGCTACATAACAACTATCCAAATCCCTTCAATCCTGAGACTACTATTTCCTTTAGTCTTGATAAAGCTGAACATGTAACTTTAGAGATCTTTAATATAAAAGGGCAAAAAATTAAGACATTATTGTCTGATAATCTTAGCCCCGGCAGATATAATCAAAGCTGGAATGGAAAAGATGAGAAAGGGATAAATGTTAGTTCCGGACTCTATCTTTATCGACTAAAGTGTGGGAAAAAAACTACAACTAAGAAAATGACCTTACTGAAATAGGAATTGTTAATTCATAATTAGTTGTCATAATGATCGAATTAAAACAGTAATTCTACTAAACAATATTCATCTTAACTTAGGAGACAGAATGAAAACTCAAAGGATATTTTTGCTTTTAATCATAAGCTTCACAAGTAGCTTTTTATTACTGAATGCAAATACTCTTAAGGCTAGTCAAGTATTATTTCCAGAGTTATTGACTACTATCTCACATAGCTCTGTGAAAGAAAAAGCTAGTCGATATGACGGCAATGATGAACCTTGGAATGCCATCATGCTCACTCTTCCTGTAGAAGAAGAGCTATATGAAATCATACCAGTTTATGACATCGATTTTTTCAGACTTCCTTCTTTATGTGAGGGAGATAATTTGGTGATTAGTATTGAGGATCCACCTGGCCATTATAATCTTCCCACAGGATTATTATTTGGACCATCTTTTAATCCTCATTCAATTGATCTGAGCTATGGACTAATTGATGTAGGTTATTATCGCGAGTATATAATTCCTGAAAGTGGTGATTACTACTTAGTGGTATATATCAACACACCCTCAATACCCGGAAAGGGAGATTCTTTACAGGTAAAAGATAATGATTACGGCTATCACACTGGACCATATCTCCTTTCAGTTAGTTGCAACCGTAACAATGAATATGATGCTCCTACTAATTTTCTTGCCAGTAACAATGTTGGGTCCATTGACTTAACATGGGATGAACCACAAATTGATAGTTCTCTATTAGGTTATTACATTTTAAAAGATCGTTCTTTATTAACAAATGAGATTATTCCTGCAGGCACTACTAGCTATCAGGACAGTTGTAGTCTAGTTTATGGTTCTGAACATGAATATTACATTATTGGAGTCTACTCTCAGCCTCTTTCTTATTCTCTGCCTTCAAACATTGAAAATATAGTATATCTTAACATTGGTGCTCCATTATGGGGAGATGATTTTGAGGATCATCCTGATTTTGCTTTGAATATGCCAAACTGGACTCAATACGACGTAGATGGTACACACACACACATAATGAGTAATGTAGACTATGAACATGCAGGTCAGCCAACATCATTCATGGTCTTTAATCCTTCCTCTACAAGTCCTCCTCTTGAAAATCTAATCCCTCAAAGTGGAGAAAAGTTTATAGTAGCCTTTGCACCACCTGATGGTATCAATGATGATTGGTTGATAACACCAGCAGTCTCTCTTGGATCAAACACTATTGCATCATTTTACGCCAGAAGTGTTTCAAGTGACTCAGTGTTAGCAAGATTTACATGTAACATGTCTCTTGGAGGTTCAGATCTAGTTGATTTTCAGTGGTCACTGCATCATGAGGTTGATTACTATGAAGTACCTACCGAATGGACCTACTATCAATTTGATGTAAGTCTATTATCAGGTTATACTATTCGCTTTGGAATTCAGTCTATAAATCCCAGTAATAGTGCTTTATTGATTGACAACTTCAGAATAGACTCATCTAGCGATACCACGGATAATGATAACACTGAAAATGTACCGAATTTGAATATTTTGTTTCAAAATTACCCTAACCCCTTTAATCCAAAAACTACTATTTCCTATAATCTTGCAAAAGACCAGCAAGTTACTCTTGTTATCTATAACATTAAAGGGCAGAAAGTTAAGACTTTAGTGAATAACCATCAAGATGCCGGAAATCATAACATTGTTTGGAGTGCTAGAGATGATAATAATAAGAGTGTAGCTTCAGGAATCTATTTTTACCAACTTAGATGTGAGGATTATGTATCGACAAACAAGATGATATTGTTGAAATAGTATCATATAATCATGGTATTTTAGATGCTTATTATGAATTACCCCCCCAAAAAAAAAGGGATCTATAGCGAAGACAAGAGTAAATTCCAGACTTAGGATTTAACCCGAATAATGCTGTCAATCTCCTGCCAGCTGAAGCAGGGGGACATGGACTGGGGCCACCCTTGGCGCCAGATTCTTTCCAGGCTTTGCAAGCCTGTTGTGGAAGCAAGGGTGCTTCCACTCCATACCACTTGCTGCCAGTGAAGGGGATTTTGCTAAAAGAATCTGCACTCTTCTCTACAGCTCTACAACACCATTTGGGTTTAAGGCTTTCTTATCCGGTTAAAAGAGCTTTTTGTCTATTGGGTGTCTATTGGGCATCTATTGGGCCTCTATTGGGCCTCTATTGGGCATCCATTAGGCTAATAGTCAATAGACTTATGATAGTGAAGATATATAAGCTCTATTTACATTTCATGATCTTGCAGACAACACAATGCAATCATTCAAGAACATTCTTGTTTGATCTAGTTTTAGCCCAACTAATGCAGTAGACTTTTGTGAATAGCACTATATTCTTCTGTACTCTTCCCTAAAATTCTACTACATCATTCGGGTTTAACCACTTAACTTGACTAGAGCCTTCTTTCTTCTTCTTAGTGTAATTAGTGAAATTAGTGGATAGACTTTCGTTTTTTTTCTTCTCTTGAACTCTGTGCAACTCTGTGATACCTCTGTGTAACTCTGTGTTAAGGATCTTCTTCTTTTCTTTGAACACCCCGCCTCTAACGAGGCACCCCTCTTGCACATCCCTCTGGGATTAAGAGGGGATTTAAGACCTGCAGGCTCTAGCTTTATGTATATTTTGATAGATTAATTCGTGTTTATTCGTTTTAATTTGTGTTAATTTGTGTGAAAGCTCTTCTTCTTCTTTCTTCTTCTTAGTGTAATTAGTGAAATTAGTGGATAGACTTTCTTTTTTTTCTTCTCTTAAACTCTGTGCAACTCTGTGATACCTCTGTGTTAAGGAT
>JAEKNW010000227.1 GCA_016838885.1 Candidatus Cloacimonadota bacterium | reverse complement strand
CACCCCTCTTTAGCATCCCTTTGGGATTAAGAGGGGACTTAACACCCCGTCATCTTCGATGCCACCCCTCTTTAGCATCCCTTTGGGATTAAGAGGGGAATTAACACCCCGTCTGCTTCGCAGCCTCCCCTCTTTAGCATCCCTTTGGGATTAAGAGGGGAATTTAATCAAAAATAGCTTTATATAATAATTCCGGTTCGATTCTGAACTTAGATCCTTTACCTTCAAAGAAGCCATAATCTCGGATGAAATGAACATGTAGCGGGGTCCAAACAACACTTTTTTGGTTTTTTAGGTTTGTTACCTTAATAGTAGCTTTTCCGAATCTGCCGGCTTTGGGGAAAGGGCTGAGTAAAACTCCTCGATAGGAAGTATATTCAACTTCGTAGTATTTATCCACTATTATTGAACTGTCATAGGAGAGAAATGATTTCTCCATCAGATATTGCATTCTAATAGCAATCTCTTCAAGTGATCTCTCAAAGGTGTTAACGATTTTCATATCTTCAGCAATAATATCTCTAAAGTTACGTTTATCATTGCCGAGAAAGCCATCAGCAGTTAATATTCCCGCTTTCATTTTATCTTGAATTATTTTATCAGTTGGACTTAATTTCATTTTTCTTCTCCTAAGCGAAAGAGTCGTAATAGATTTTATCTTCAGGAACACCTAATTCCTTGAGACCTTTAGTTACAGCGGCAATCATACCTGGTGAGCCACAAAGATAAGCTTCAGTGTTTTTTGGATCACGAAGAGCATCAGGGAAATGTGGCATTACAAAACCTGTTTTACCTTCCCAGTTATCTGTTGCTTCAGGGTGAGAAAGGATTGGGTAATAGGTGAAATCGGGGAATTTATCTTTAAAAGAATCCATATAGTCTGTTAAATACAGATCTTTCGCAGTTCTTGCTCCAAAGAAGTAACTCATCTTTCTTTGGCAACCCTTTTCAGCTAAATCTTCTAACATAGACTTAATAGGAGCTTTACCTGAGCCACCGGCAACAAAAATAATATCTGCCTGAGTATCTCGAATAAAGAAATCACCATAAGGTCCGGTTATCTCAACTTCCTGTCCTACTTTCAGAAAATCATGCACCCAGGTTGTGCAAATACCTTCCGGTACTTTACGGATAATGAGTTGAAGCTGATTCTCGAGGCTAGGTTTAGAGGAGATAGAGTAAGCTCTGGTAACAGATTCCCTTATTTTTCCATATTTGGGTGAACGAAGTTGAACATATTGTCCGGCTTGGAAGTCTATCTCACGGGGAGAAATAAGGTCAAAAGTTACTCCTTTAATATCATAAGTAAACTCTTCAACTTTTGCCACTTTGGCTTTGAATTTACGAATATTAAAGATCTCTTCAGGTATCTCTATTTTGATATTATTTTTTACTTTGACTTGACATGCCAACCTATTATTATCTGATAATTCTGCAGGAGTGAAATAAGGTTTTTCTGTGGGAAGGACAGGTCCTCCGCCATCGATAACTTTACATTTACAAGCTCCACAAGAACCTCTTCCGCCACAGGCAGAGGGTACAAAGATATTCTCTTCTGCTAAGACTGTTAAGAGAGAACTTCCTCCTTTAACAGTTACTTTACGTTTGCCATTGATGTCAATTTCACAATCACCATAATTCTGTAAAATTGCCTTTGCTACGACGATTAAGGTAGCCAGGAGGCCACTGATTCCTGCTAAGATTAATATTTCATATAATATTTTTTGATAATTCATGCTACTCCCTACTGAACATTAACAATACCGGAAAAGCCAATAAAAGCCAAAGCCATAATACCGGTAATTAACAAACTCATTCCGGCACCTTGTAAGCCGGTTGGTATGAACTTTTCTTTTAAACGTGTTCTGATCCCGGCTAAAAGCATGATGGCTAATAACCAACCTAGTCCTGAACCTGCTCCAAAAGTCACAGATTGGATAAAAGAATAATCTCTGATAATCATAAATAAAGAAATACCCAAAATTGCACAATTTACTGTTATCAAAGGTAAGAAAATCCCTAAGGAATAATATAATACAGGTGAAAATCTTTCTACAATAATCTCTGTAAGTTGAACAAAAGCAGCAATAACAATAATAAAAATGATATATTGAAGATATATTATATCAGCCGGAACTATAATCAAATGATAAACTACCCAGTTGATTGCAGTTGTTGCTGTTGTAACGAAGAAAACTGCTGTACCAAGTCCGAATGAAGATTCTACTTCTCTTGACACAGAGAGATAAGAACACATGCCCAGAAAGTTTGTTAGCAATATATTACTGGTAAATATCGAAGCCCAAAATAGGATCCAAGGACTAATTTCCATTATTTACTCCTTATTGTTTTTTTTGATAAAATTTAGTGTTAATAATCCAGATCAGCATAGCTAGCAAGAAGAAAGCTGAAGGTGCCATTACCATGATTGACCAATTTACCCACCAATCACCTAGAACTCTCATTCCAAAGAGGGTACCTTGACCCATTAACTCTCTTACAAAGGCTATCAATAATAACACTAGGGTATAACCAAGGCCTGCTCCTAATCCATCGATAAATGAGTCTATGGGAGGATTCTTAGAAGCAAATGCTTCTGCTCGTCCCATTAAGATGCAGTTGGTAATGATCAAGCCGACATAGGGTCCTAAACTCTTACTAATAGCAGGATAGTAGGCTTTGAGGAAGATATCTACAATTATCACATAAGCCGCAATGATCAAAATTTGAACCATCATTCTAACAGAACGTGGTGTATAGTCTCTAATTAATGAGATTGTGAAGCTGGCTAAACCAATGGCGAAAATTACTCCTAATCCCATAACTAAGCTATTTAAGAGGAGATTTGTTACTGCCAAAGAAGAACATATTCCTAACACTTGCTTCCAGATTGAATTCTCGGTAAAAGCACTATTAATAAAAATCTGTTTTTTTGTCATTTCTACTCTCCTTTAGCCATTTCTTCTTGAAAGAGGGGAATTAGTATAGACATCTCTTGATTCAACATCTTGAGAAAGCTACTGCTGGTAATAGTGGCACCGGTTATTTGTCTGATTTCATTACTCTTATCCGGACTTGAACTTTCTGAAATTAGTTTGTAGTTAGTTATCTTACCAGAATCAAGGAATCTTGTTCCTTTTAAATCAGCACGTAGGTTAAGCTTATCAGCAGGCTCCGCAATTCTTCCACCTAAACCTGGTGTTTCTACCTGTTCATATACATTGAAATCTATCAGAGTTTCAAGGTTTGGCTCAAAGCCTACCACTGCTTTCATGGTCCCCCAAAGACCGGCTCCTATGATATCAAAACAGTAGCCTAGGACAAGGCCATTATCCACTACTTTGAAATACCTTCTCAGCCCTTTTTCACTGGTAAGTTCAAAATCCATAAGGTATTTATCCTTAAACTCTAATACTTGATCATCTTGGATTTCATAAAAATCAACTTCAGCAATTTTATCATTAAAGATTTCTAAGATCTGACGATAATAAAGAATCTCTTGATTATCATCAATCCTACTCTTTTCAGAGTTATAAAAGAGGGAAAGAAGACCTACAAAGATAACTGTGATTATAACCATGAAAATGATTGGATAAAGAGCAGTTTCTCTAAAGAGTTTTTTCTCTTGTGCCATCTATTTAGCCCCCTTCTTTTTAGGATTTAAATAGAATTCAATGATGGGCATGAAGGTATTTGCCAATAATATGGCAAACATAAAGCCTTCGCTAAAGAGAGAGTATTTTCTAATAAAAACAGTTAAAAATCCTATTAGAATACCATAAATCCATAGACCATTTTTAGTCTTTGCTTGCGAAACAGGATCTGTAACCATGTAAGCAATACCGAAAAGAGCTCCACCACTAAGAACATAATAGAGGGCATCATTAAAGCCATAAAATATGACATTGAATAAGTAGAGTGAAACTAAGGTTGCTATCATGGGTTGCCACTTCGCTGTTTTGGTTATAACTAAGTAAATAGCACCCAAGATGATTAATAATGCTGAAGTTTCTCCTAATGAACCGGGAATAATACCGGTAAAAGCATTCCAGAGATTATAATCACTTGTTTGCCCTAACTTTGAAGATGATAGAATCGTAGCTGATGTCCGCATATCTAGACTATTCATATAGTTTGCAAATCCACCGGGAAGCGATGTAAAAGGCTTAACCCAGTCTATTGTCATTTGCTGAGGAAATGAAACATAGATAAATGTTCTACCCACTATGGCAGGATTAAAAATGTTCATTCCAAAGCCACCGAAAACCATCTTCCCGAAGGCTACTGCTATAACTGCTCCAACACCTGCAATCCAAAGTGGAATAGTAGGGGGGAGGGTCATGGCTAAAAGAGTTCCTGTTACAAATACAGCCATGGAAACTTTCCCATTAGGTTTTTTGCGAATAAACAGAAACTCAGTTAAAAAAGCGATCACATTTGTGAATAAAATCACTACTAGGGAACGCCAGCCAAATAAAAAAACTGATAATATGATGGAAGGTATTAAAGCGTATAATACCTTATTCATCATAGCTTGCTTTAATATGATGTTCTTCATAAGCCCCTTTCTTCTTTATTTAATATTTTTAATCTATTTCTATAATAAGTACTTTTTTTATTTATACAAAGATAAATTGTGAAAAAGAGGGATTTTGGTCAATGATTATTTTTAGAATCTGTAAATATTAGAAGGATGATGCTTTTTTAGATTTGATGAAAGAAGGCAGATTGCGGTGATTAGAGGGGGTGGGGTTTAGAGTTTAGAGTTTAGAGTTTAGAGTTTAGGGGTTAGGGTTTAGGGTTTAGAGTTTAGGGTTTAGAGTTTAGGGTTTAGAGTTTAGGGGTCAGGGTTTAGGGTTTAGAGTTTAGGGTTTAGGGTTTAGGGTTTAGAGTTTAGGGGTTATTGTGGAAGCCTTTCGCTTCCACCTGGAGTTTGGACATTATTATTGGTTAACCGATAAGATTCCTCCTCCAAAAGGTTTAATTTTCAGTTTATCTTGCAACTCTGTGTTAGAA
>JAEKNW010000226.1 GCA_016838885.1 Candidatus Cloacimonadota bacterium | reverse complement strand
ACCCGAATGGTGCAGTAGAGCTTTAGAGAAGAGTGCAGATTCTTTTAGCAAAATAACTTACAGAATTCGAACGCATATAATATATATATTCGGGAGAATAATGGAAGTTACTTTTGCAAAAGAATATAGTGCTGTTCTTAAAGATCTACTGTATTATTTGGGTTAAAAGGCTGGAAGCAATCCAGCCTTTTCTATATACCCAAAAAAAGGGTCGATTCTAAGGAATCAACCCTTTTATAATTTATCTGATTATATTCTTATTTTTCGATAGGGAATCTGACATTTAACTCTTTAACAGCTCTGACATCATCAACTCTTCTTACTGGAGTATTGAAGGGAGCATGATGAAGAGATTCAGGATCTGATTCAATTTCATGAGCAATTTCAATCATAGCTTGAATGAATTTATCTAATGATTGCTTAGACTCTGTTTCGGTAGGTTCTATCATAATTGCTTCACTAATGATAAGTGGGAAATAGATAGTTGGAGCATGGAAACCCTTATCTAGAAGTCTCTTGGCTATATCTAAGGTGCTAACCCCATACTTCTTCTTTTGAATAGTACCATCAGCGACAAATTCATGCATACAGAATTGGTCAGCATGGCTGATATTATAGTATTCTTTTAGTTTGCTTTGAAGATAATTAGCATTAATGATAGCGTTTTCACCAACACTTCTAATACCTGCTGCACCTAACATTTTGATATAGACATAAGCTCGGACATTAATTCCGAAATTACCATAGTAGGTATGAACCTTGCCAATTGATGTTTTCTCATGAGAATAATCTAAGAAATAGCCATTGTCATTTTTAGAAATCATAGGAGTAGGTAAGAACTTAACTAAGTGTTCGACCACACCTACAGCTCCTGAACCAGGTCCTCCTCCACCATGAGGAGTTGAGAAGGTCTTATGAAGATTATAATGCATGACATCAAAACCGATTTTTCCTGGTTGGACTATGCCAAGCAGGGCATTAAAGTTTGCTCCATCCATATACATTAAACCATCAACAGAGTGAATAATTTCTGCAATCTCTTCTATTTTATTCTCGAAAAGTCCTAATGTATTAGGGTTAGTGAGCATGAAACCGGCAGTGTTTTCATTAACTATCTTTTTAAGTTCTTCAACATCAACTTTTCCATTAGCATTAGATTTTAACTCTTTTACTTCAAAACCGGCTAATGAACAAGAGGCTGGATTGGTACCATGAGCAGAATCAGGCATAATTATTACATTTTTGTGAGTATTACCTTTAGCTTGATGATAAGCACTGATAATTTTTAGACCAACGAATTCGCCTTGAGCTCCGGCTACAGGTTGAAGAGTAACATTGGCCATACCTGAAATTTCGGCTAAATCATGTTGTAGTTCATGCATAATCTGCAGAGCACCTTGAACTGTCTCTTCAGCTTGCATTGGATGAAGATTTGCTATACCTGATTGACGGGCAACGGCTTCATTGATTTTTGGGTTATACTTCATAGTGCATGAACCTAGTGGATAGAATCCTTTTTCAATGAAGTGATTTTTGCTACTTAACTCGATGTAATGTCTCATCACATCCAGTTCTGAACACTGAGGAAGTTTTGCATCTTCTTTTCGTCGTAAATTTTCTGGTAATATATTGCTAAGTTCAATATTAATATCATTCTGTGAGATGTTGTATCCCTTACGACCTTGAGAGCTTTTTTCAAATATTGTTGTGGACATTACTTCACCTCCTTAAGAAAACTGACAAATCTATCCAGATCTGCTTTTGTTTTCTTTTCAGTAACAGCTATCATCAATTGATTATCATAACCAAAAAGTTTCATATCGACTCCGGCATAGATGTTATGATTTAGGGCTTTTTCAATGATGTCTCCTGCAGGAAGAGGAGTCTTAATCACAAATTCTTTAAAGAAAGTTTGCTGAGGATATGCTAATTCAAATCCATCCAGCTTAGCTATTTCTTGGGCTAAATAGTGAGCCTTTTTCATGGATTGAGTTGCTACTTCCTTAATTCCTTCTCTTCCCATTAGGGCCATATAAACAGTAGCTGCTAAGGTACATAGGGATTGATTAGAACAGATATTTGATGTAGCTTTAACTCTTCTAATATGTTGTTCTCTGGCTTGTAAGGTGAGGCAATATGCTTTATTACCTGCCTCATCAAGAGTTTCGCCAACAATTCTTCCAGGCATCATTCTTGCCATTGAGAGTTTAGTAGCAAAAAATCCAAAGAGTGGACCACCGTAATTGATATTATTACCTAAGGCTTGTCCCTCTCCAATCACAATATCAGCATTGTATTCAGCTGGTGAATTAGTAATTGCCAGAGCTATCGGATCTGTAGAGGCAATAAAAACCCCCTTCTTTGTCTTATGGGTAAGTTTTTCAATTGCAAACATATCTTCAATATTTCCGAAGAAATTCGGACTTTGAACTAAAACACATGCTAAATCATCATTAACTTTGGCTTCTAAATCTTTGATATCCAAGAGGCCATTAATAGAATTAACATATTCAATCTCAATACCTAATCCTTCAGTGTAACGACTTATTACATTCTTGAAGTTTGGATGAATTGTGTCCGCGACAAGAGCTTTATTTTTTCTTGTACTTCTGATAGCCATCAAGATTGCTTCTGCAGCTGCTGATGCTCCATCATACATACTTGCATTTGCTATTTCCATTCCGGTTAGTTCGCAAATCATTGTCTGGTATTCATAAATGAATTGCAATGTCCCTTGGCTAACTTCAGCTTGGTAAGGTGTATAAGCTGTGTAGAATTCAGGTCGTGAGACAATAGTATCTACAGCAGCAGGAATAAAATGATCATAAACCCCGGCTCCAAGATATGAATCTGCAGCTTGAGTGCATTTATTAGTATTAGTTAACTGGAAAACTTTCTTAGAAATCTCTTGTTCAGAATAAGAAGGTTCTAGATCTAGTTTTTCTTTGAGAACAAATTTCTCAGGAATAGCGCATATTAGTTCTTTGAACGACTTAACGCCGATTTCGCCAAGCATCTCTTGGCGTTCTTGCTCAGTTGTTGAGATATAAGGCATATTAACTCCTTAAGTATAGTTTAATTTTTATAACTACTACATTTTGAGTCATTATTCTGTCAATAAAAAGTGAAAATTTTTTGTAATTATTTAACCCGAATGCCTTATTTAGGTTTAGTATATAGTAAAATAAGATTCCTATAACTAGTCATCTCTAGCCTGGGAGCTGGCTATTGTTAGGGGTAATTTAACAAAAAAAGTGCTTCCTTTAGTAAGGGCTGACTTAACCCAAATTTCACCTTGCATTGAAGTTACCAATGCTTGCACAATTGCTAAACCTAAACCTGAACCTTCGCTTAACCTGTCTTTTTTACCTTCAATTTGGGTGAATCCTTGGAAGATAGTCTCTCTATCCCTTTCACTTATACCAATACCAGTATCTTTAACGTAGAAGATAACTCTATCATCTTCATATTCAAAACCTAAGGTAATCTCTCCATTATCGGTAAACTTCGAGGCATTATCTAAGAGATGAATCACAATCTTCTTAAGCTTATCATAATCTGTGATCATAATTTTTAATTTATCAACATTAGCGGGGAATTGTAAAGAGTAGGTTAAATTATCAGCTTTAGGGTAAGAGTTAAACAGCTTTTGGATCGAATCATAAATGTTAATTTTTTCATTAGCAATACTCATTAATCGGCTATTGATTAGGGTAGCATCTATCTTATCGTTAACAATTTTTAATAGCTTAGTACCTGAGTTATTAATCATTTTAATGTATTCATTCCTTAATTCTGAATTAATTTCACCGTTTTTGGTCAATAAAACTTCAGAAAAGCCTAGGATAGCATTTAACGGAGTTAGAAGTTCGTGAGATACAGATCTAAGGAAAGTATCTTTGATTTTGTTCATTCCTTCTAGTTTGTTCTTGGTAATTAACAGCTTTTGTTGAGTATTTTCTCTTTCTCGAATCTCTTGTCTGAGATATCTTGTTTGCCTCCTTACTTTTGAAGCAAGAATTCGGTTAAATAGATAGATAGTAATAATCAGGATTAGTAAAATAGCAAAGACAAGCTTTACCCAGTTAGGGAAATAATTTGGAACATTCTTATCTATGTGTTGGGAAATTGCTTGATAATATACTGAGTTTATATCCTTCTTATAGCTTACTATGTGCTTGTCTAAAATGGAAATAATCTCTTGAGCCTTAGGATTATTTATTGAAAGGGCATACTTTAGATGAATGGGTTGGAACCAGAAGGGGGTTGTGTTTATGAGTCCACTTTTATTATACATATTTCCAATATCTTTACTAGCAACACCTCCGTAAATTTCTCCTTCAGCGACAGCATCCAAGAGACTTGTGTAAGTATCGAATTCTATAAACTCTACATTTATATCAAAACTATGTAAAAGGTCAACTACTCCGCCTTTATAATCATAATTAACACTTCCAAGCAAGACGCCAACTGAAGTGTTTTTAAAATCCAAGAGAGAAGAAACTTCATTCTTTTTATGAGTATAAATTGTTGACCAAGAAAGCAAAACCATCTCGTTTGAAAATAAAAATTTATCTTTACGAGATTCAATATCAGCTACATCAATCATTATATCAATTTCACCTAATTTCAGCCTATCAATACACTCTGTCCAAGTACCATAGACCCAATCTATCTTAATATTAGCATCTTTACCAATTTGGTTGGTTACATCTGCCCAAAAACCAGTTGCCTTATCTGATAACTCATCATTGAAGATTTTAGGAGGATTATCATAATATCCAACAGTTAATCGGGAAACTGCTAATAAAGACACAAAATAAAG
Organism: Candidatus Cloacimonadota bacterium; assembly: GCA_016838885.1. Taxonomy (GTDB): domain Bacteria; phylum Cloacimonadota; class Cloacimonadia; order Cloacimonadales; family JAFGVF01; genus JAEKNW01. Next base: position 247 of record JAEKNW010000226.1, on the reverse strand, counting down.
TAAAATAAATAAAATTAATATGTTTCTTTTCATTTCAATTCTCTCTCCAACAATAAAATAATCAGTTTGTTAGAAATGCATAATTTTTTTGTTTTGATTTAACCCAAATAATGCAGTAGAATTTAGGGAAAAAGCGAATAGCACTATCTTCTTTTGCAAAAGTAAGCTCCATAATTTTCAGGAATATATATATTATATGCCTTCAAATTCTGTAACTTATTTTGCTAAAAGAATCTAGCACTCTTCA
>JAEKNW010000225.1 GCA_016838885.1 Candidatus Cloacimonadota bacterium | reverse complement strand
TGCAAAAGTAAGCTACATAATTTTCAGGAATATATATATTATATGCCTTCAAATTCTGTAACTTATTTTGCTAAAAGAATCTAGCACTCTTCATCAAAGCTCTACTGCACCATTCGGGTTAAAGCTAGTAAGTAATCTGGCTCTGGTTGAATTGATAATAATTATGTTGATTTGTTGAATCGTTGATTTGTTTAATTGATAAGAAGAAATGTAGAATCGTTGATTTGTTGAATCGTTGATTTGTGAAGAAGACCTCTTCAGTCGGACGGTGGAGATTCTCTCCGCCACTACTGGGTAAAAGCCTCTTCAGTCGGACGGTGGACATTCTGTCCGCTAATCCCCTTTATTGAGGGGAACGCAGGGGGTGTTTCCAAAAATAGATCCTGATACATATAACATATAAACCCAAGGGGAGATTCATTAATAATGGATTTCCCTTTTTTTTAATGAGCACAAAAAAACACTTCATGCCGAATAATTTAACATATTTTCTTGACTAAAATCTTTTAACAATTATAATTGAGGCATTAATATATTTTTGGGAGTTTTTTATGAAAAAAACATGGAAGTTAAATTTTTTATTTAGCATTATCTTAATGCTCACCACATTCATCATCTCTTCTTGTGTTCTCACAATAACAGAGGTTCATCAGCCTGAAACAGGTTATACCAACAACAAGGTTGTAACGACGATAAGGACTGATTTTACTCAGACAGGTTCAGCTTATTATACTCTTTCAATTTTATTGCCCCTAGATTGGGAAGTAGCTAATAATGAGATCGAGTATAAAATATCAAGTTCAGACTATATTTATGGTCTAGAATACAATGCTACTAACAGTGCTAGTATTACTACTGAGCAAGTACCCCCAACAGGATACTACTGGTGGTCTGGAAATTCAGAAACTAGTACAGTGGTAACTGGCGAAAAAGCAGTAGCTTATGTCGTATTTAACACTGGAAATAATACAGGTTCTTATAATCTCAGATATCATATTGGAGATTCACAAAATCAACAATTATCTCAATTTACTTCTGGTGATAAAGCCATAACTCTTACAACTTCACCTCAAACTGCTCTTTTAAGTGGTGGTAGAGTATTCCCTGAACTTAACTCTAATCCTTGGGATCTTCATTCTTTTGAAGTCATGTACAACTCTCCTTCGAGAACCATTCCAACAACAAGTAAGCTTTATTTAGATGATGTTGCCTATGATATGGAGCTGGTCGCAGGTTCATATCATAACGGAAAATTTAGCCTTGATTTTGACTTAATAGAAAAGGGTCTTCATGAATATTACTTCTTATTTGATAATACCTTAAGATACCCTGTAGGTACTGATAATCTAGAATTTACCATTAATGATTATGATGTCTATCCTATACCTTTAACAGAAACTTTTGAGATTAATAGTCCCAGCTGGAATGACTGGGAACTACAGGGTGATTGGCAAATGACAGCTCCTGAAGGCTTTAATGGCGACCCTGATACAGCTTATGAAGGTGATATGATAGTTGGAACCAAAATAGTCTATGACGGTTTCACTACTCCAAATACTACATCAATCTTAAAATCTCCTGTTTTTGATGCACGTGAAGACAATAGCGTAATTCTTAGTTATTACCACCATTCTCAAATTAATGCACTTAGTAACTTAACCATTAAAGTTGAGATTTTACCTCTTGGGTTAGAAACAGAAGTCGAAACAATCTCAGATATCTCTACCTTTGCCTGGGAAGAGAAAACTATAAATATAAGTGAGGCAGCTGCAGGGCGATTATTTAGAGTTATTTTTGAATTTAATGCAGGTAATGAAGCTTGTGCCGGGACTTCAATAGACTTAGTCTCTTTTGATGTTACTGCTTTTTATGATGCAGAATTGAAATTCATAGAAGAGTCTTTAGTAGCAGATAGAGGTGAAAGTGTTGAATATCTCTTCACTATTGATAATCTTGGGACAGATGTTGATCTCTACGATTTATCTATACCGGGAAGTCCTGATTTTACTTATGCGCTTCAACAAAGAGATGAAGAAGATAATTGGAATGCCATTAATTTTACCGGCATTCAAGTGGAAGCAAGCGAAAGTGCTTCTCTCAAATTGATTGCTACTATTCCTACAGATACAGAATTAGAATTTGAAGAAATAACATTTGATCTTAACAGTATTAATGGAGTTTATGACTTAAAAACTTTGATAACAAGGGTCCGCCCTATGGTACTGGGCAATGATGACTTTGGTTATGTTATGTTCAGCTCTGATTATTCTGATTTAGCTGAGTTTAACTGGATTCCAACTACTACCGCGACTTCTTTAATCGAAGATGATTTTCTTCAAGCTACTATGCTCCAACTAGGTTTCAACTTTAACTATTATGGTTCAATCTTTGATGCTATTTATCTAACTCCTTATGGTGGAGCATCCTTCTTCAATAACAGTAACTTCTCTGTAGTTGAAAATATCCCGGCTGATGATGGAAAAGATGCCATAATTGGACTTTTCTTTGACGAATTAGGTTTTGGATATGGGGGAGAGGCTTATTATGAGCAAACTACAATAGACGATCAAGCAGCCTTTGTTCTTACCTTTGATCAATGTTACACTATTTCAAGCAGGTTTGAAAGCTTCACAGCGCAATTAATTCTTTTCCAAGATGGAAATATTAAGTTCCAGTATGGGGCCTTACCTGAAAACTATGAAAACGGCTATCCAATTGTGGGTATTGAAGATCTTAATGGTACAGATGGAATAAATTTCCAAACAAATTATAATGCTCTTAAAGAAAACTATGCCCTCTTATTCTCAACGGATTTTGTAGCAAACAATCCACAACCTGAAATCTATACAACAGCTTTAGTAACTACGAATCTAAGCTGGACTACTACCGGTGATTTTGCTTCTATGAAAGTCTATTTAAGAGAGTATGATAATAATTTCGAAGAATCTAATCTTGTTTATTCAGGGCTTCCAACTAATACCCTTCTTAATAACCAAATTCCACTAATGAATGAAAACTCTTTCTATTATTGGAGAGTGGTGGGGGTAACTTCTGAAGGTTATGAGATTGCCTCAAGAAACTATGAATTCTATACAGTTGGAACAGCTATAGCAAGTGGTACAGTTACTGATAGTTATACAGGCCAACCTATTGAAGGAGTCCTTGTTACAACTATGAATATGGAAGGTGGGGAATTTAGAAACTCTCGTGAATCCGTGTTAACAGATGCAAATGGTTACTGGGAAATAGAATTAATGGCTAATAGTTACTATTTAGAATTCTCTAAGAATGGTTATATCACAGAGTCTTATGTTTATATGGATGTCTCAAGTGATAATAGTATAGATATAGAGATGAATAGAATTGTAGCTGTAAATCCTAATCCGGAATCTAATGCTTTTAATGTTGATCCAGGTATTATTCTCAGCTGGACTAATCCAGATGGATACAACTATGTTACAGTTGAACTTGCCACTAATGAAGATATGGATGAAGCAATAGTTATTTATCAGGGAGATTTAATAGATTATGCTTCATCTAATAGTATTTTACCGGGGTCTTTCTACTACTGGAGGGTAACTCTATCTATTGATAATTCTACTAATTTCGCAGTTGGAAATGTGTGGAGATTTATGACTACCTATCCGGAAACAGTCCCAATCCCTAATTATCAAGCTGAATTCCCTAACTTCTATTTCTATCAAACAACTAAAGCAAACTCAGGATATCTTGTTGCAGGTGGAAATACTTCTTCTTATAAACAAGTCCTCAAGCTGGATGAAGCAGGGAATATGGATTGGCAAAACGATTATACTATGAATTATAGTATTTTTAAGAAAGCTATTGAACTTGATAACGGTAACTATTTAGTTATTAGGAAAGAAGATACAGGTTACTTATATGGAGAAGAAACCGGTGTTACTGAAGTAAACTCTGCTGGAAACATAGTCTGGAATAAGAGTTATAAGTATTATCAAGGAAACTCATACAGCAATGAAGATGTTGCGGATGGGATTGTTGATTCTGCCGGAAATATCGTAATTTGTGGTTCTACCGGCTTTGGCGAGTGGGATTTCTTACTAACCAAAACAGCATTCAATGCAACTAATCCAATCTGGCAAAGAAAATATGGTAATGAAGGTGCTCAGGAGAAGTTAAATAGCATTGTTGAATCTGTAAATAGTGGTTATATTTTAGCAGGTTATCGAGCAGGAACTGGTACTTCATCAATAGGTAATTCACGTGTAGTGGTTAAAAAGGTTGATTATAATGGTAATCATGTCTGGGAATACGAAGAAGGCTTTGGTAATAGTAACGGAGATTATAGCTCAAGAGCTTTTAAAGCTATTGAATTATCTGATGGTTCTATTCTAATTGCAGGCAATCTCTTCAATGAATCTTCTCAATTTGAACTAAATCAGGCACTGCTTATCAAATTATCAGCTCAAGGTAATAAGTTATGGCATAAGACTTATCCTATTAAAAACTATGGAAGAGCCTTAGATGTTACTACTGATAATGATGGAAATATTTATCTTGTCGGTGCTCCTGATGCTATGAAACTTGATAGTAACGGTAATATCAGATGGATATTTGAAGATGATTATGACAATGTTGGGGGCTTCTTCACAAATATTATCCTTACTGAGGCAGGTTTTACTATCAGCGGAGGAAGCAGAATCGCTATCTTCGGCGATAACACTACCGGTCTACTTGATACTCCCCAAAATCTAAATATAGCTATTAATGGCGATCAAGTTGATTTATCCTGGGAATCTGTAACAGGAGCTACTTCTTATAGAATAGAGTCATCAACAGAAGCAGATGGAACTTATGGCTATGAAGCAACTTCACTTACAAATTCCTGGAGTGGTGCTTATTCAGGTGTAAGAAAATTCTATAAAGTAAGAGCTGAAAATTAATAACTTAAAAATATAAAAGAAAAGGACTCTTATCAAGGTAAGAGTCCTTTATTATTTAGGCTCTAGTTCAAACCTAGTGGTCAAAAATAGACATTAGTTGTATTAGAGAAAGTTACAAGTATAAATATACTATTAAGAGTATGTTTTATTTGCTGAAAATGCTACAATCCTGAAAGGATAAGTCTTAAATCCCCAA
>JAEKNW010000224.1 GCA_016838885.1 Candidatus Cloacimonadota bacterium | reverse complement strand
TGAGTTGTTTTTTACCATATCTTCTAAACCAGGTTCCCAGATTGGTATTCCACCCTTGTTTAAAAGATCGATCTTGCTTTTATCATTATCAACACAAATCACACTGTTTCCCATCTCGGCGAAACATGTTCCAGTTACTAATCCGACATATCCTGTTCCTATTACTGTTAATTTCATTGTTACCTCATAACCATTTAATTCTATTATAAACTTCTTGTTATTTCTTCTTCAATAATATCAAATATTTCTATGTTAATATCTTTTTTACCCTCATAATAAACCTTAGCTTTATCTTGCCACTCATTTTTCAGTTCAGTAAAATCTTCTATTTCACCTATCTTTTCCAAAGCTTTATCCCAATCAGAAAAATTATATAAAAGATTTAGATCTTTTTCTAATACAATAAAGGCATTCATATCATGTTCTCCAACAAATTTATTACATCGGAATGCCGGAGTACCTAAAAGAGCTGATTCGGTAGCCATGGATTGAGAATCTCCGATATAAAGACTCGCATAGTACAGGGCTGAATGAATTTCATTTTTGGGGATAGGTAAAGAATATTTTGCTAAACATGGGGGTAGTTTTGCTTCACTTGTAATATATATAGTCATTCTATCTTTAATTTTTGATATTATTTTCTCAATAACCTCAGTAGATACTGCACTTTTACCAATATCATGATTAGCATTCCAGCTAACAAATCTTAAGATAGCATAAAGCTGATCTTCTGGAGCAAGAATCTTTTTGATTTTTGGGTTTGGGGTAAAAACATCCTCAGACAAATATGTTTCCTCAAAAAAACCACTAACTTTGTGTTGTTTTTCCCCAAATGAATGAGCAAATGATCTAGGGGTTATAATTAGATTGGCAAGCTTTGAGACTACTTTATTAGTTAATGCAACAATTTCTGAGTCAGGAAAGATAACAGATTTAATATTCATTAACTTCCCTAACATTGTTGAATATGGAGATGCTTTACTAATTAGAATGTCAGGTTTAATTTTTTTTAACAGTTTGTAATAAGTATAGAATATTTCAATTGAACCCAATAATTTTCCCACTATATTCTTATAATGTTTACCAAAACTATAATACTCCACTTTCTCTTCTTCAAGAATTTTGAATACTATCTCTTTATCTCTAGCTAGAAAAATTACTTCGTGGTCTGTTCTAAGTAAATCAGCGACATATTTGAATTGATAATAGTGCTTTGGGTGGTTAATTTCAATAACAATTTTCATTACTTTAATCCTTGAATGTTTTAATTACCTTTGCAGGGAGACCAACTGCTAAGCTATGAGGTGGAACATCTTTTGTAACAACTGAACCAGCTCCGATAATTGAACCATTCCCAATTACTATGCCAGGTAAAATAGTTGTATTTGTACCGATTTGCACATTATCATTAATCACAACATCCATTACTTTAAAGGGATAATCATTATACCCTTTATTAATTGAGTATTCTGACACATCTCGCCTATGAGCTAAAATAACAGTTCCTGTAGCTATTCCACAATTGTTTCCGATTATAACATGCTTGGGATATGAACTATCAATAGTAACATGAACACCAATAAAAGTATTTTTACCAATTTTGACTCCCATCAATCTAAACAAAAATATTCTTACTTTTGAAGGAAAAACATTATAAGATAATAACCCCAGGATAACTTGAAAAAAACGTACTATTATTGGATTTTTTGATGCAGTTTTAGTCATTTATGCTTCCTCCTCTATTCATTCTGATCTAAGGCATTAGACCACAAGTTTTTTGCATATTCATAAGAGTGCTCATTAATAATCAGATTTCTCGCATTCGAACGTATTTCATCTAAGCAATGTTTATTTTCCAACAAGTAAATCAACTTATTGCTCAATTCTTCGATATCATTAGTTTGAAAGAGATAGCCTGTTTCACCTTCAACTAACAAGTCAGCCATGTTATTAACATCGGGACCAAGACAAAGCAGACCACAACTCATAGCTTCCATCATTGCACAAGGCAACCCTTCAGAATCTGAGGTCATAACAAATATTTCAGCTTTGTTTAGCCACTCATAAATATTGCTCTGCAAACCTACGAAATCAAAATTAGAGGTAAGATTATATTCCTTCACTTGTGTTTTTAAGGTTATTTCTAAAGGACCAGATCCCACTATACATATCTTAACATTTGGGATTTTTTGAACAATCTCCTTTGTAGCTTTTATTAGTTTATCTAGTCTTTTAACTTCTGCTAACCTGCCTACAAAAATTATATCATATTCCTTTGTTACATTATTTGGCTTAAAGAGATTAACATTGATTGTACTGTGCAATATATTTAGTTTTTCTTGAGGAATCCCTCGGGAAATCCAAAAGTTGTATGTATCTTTACCGGGAACATTGAAGTATTTAGCTTTTTTAAGGATATGCTTTAAAATCTTACCGATTATAGGTCTATCTGCATTATTCTGAGCATCAGTCCCTGTTTGAGCCACAATATATGGAATCCCAGTAAACAATGAGACAATATAGGCGAAATAAAAATGAGGTTGGAAGTGGTAGGCTAATATCAAGTCAGCCTTTTGTTTCCTTACTTCTTTCAATAAAATAAAGGGAGTAAAAATAAAATTTAAAACAGGATTCTTACATAGTTTTGGAAGAATCCTATAAGATAGTTTATCTATTGGTGGTCCGGCATCTTTTCTAACCACGACTATTTTCTCAACTTTGGACAATAGCACTAATGGCTTGAACTTTGCTTCAAATGTTCCATGTCCCATTCGTGCTGAACAGACTATTTTAATTTTATTATTTTCCAATGTTATCTACCTTGGAAATTACATATTTAAATTTTCCGTTAGGTAACAATGGTATATCATCAACAATATCTACTTTGATGCCAATCCCTTCACCAAGATGATATGCCATAATTTCGTGCATATATTCGATATCTTTTTGAGTAAGGGTTGGTTTCGGTATTACTTTTAATTCAATCTTATCTATCTCTGTGTGCCAAATCTGAAATTTATCTATCTTATCTACCCAATCTGCAAAAGGTATGGCTATTCCATTTAAAATTCTACCGTTAGGCAGATAGATCAAATCCGATGTCCTACCAACTATTTTTTTCAATAAAGGTAAAGTTCTTCCACAAGAACAATGACCTTTTCCAACAACAGCAACATCTCCAGGAGTATATCTAATTAGAGGCATTGCGTAATCGTGGAGTGAGGTAAGAACAATCTCACCTTGTTCCCCTGCATCACAATATCCACCTTGCTCATTAATCACCTCTAAGATGGAAGTCTCAATATTTACATGATAGCCTGCAGTTTTATCACATTGATTAGCTCCACCCATTCCATCTCCGCAACCATAAGCGTCAATATGATTAGTACCAAAGGTTTTAATGATCTGTTCTCTTTGGAAATCTTGTAAATATTCTGCAGATGTGAATGTTGCTTTAAAGGGTAATGTCCCATGAGTTTCATAGATATATTTAGCAAATGCATAAACTGCAGTTGGAAAACCTCTGAGGTATTTGATTTTATTTGATATTATTTCATTATAATATTCTTCCATACTTTCATTAGTTAGATTAATAACAGGTAAATCATAATAATTATTAAGGTACTTCCAAAATCTACTTTTATAGGATTGCTTTGCCTTTCTTAGCATTGAGCCACCCTTAAGAGTTGCTATTTTATCCTTACCAAAAGTGTACCCTCCCCAGCTAAAAGTTCTCATCTTAGTAGCCCAGTTTAAAGCCCAACTTTTCGAATCATTATAATACTGAAAAGTTTGACCAGTTGTTCCACTTGTAACTCTATGCATAGGTCTATATTTCTGATAATCAGTAGCTACGAGATCTTTCCACCTGTCTCGGATGTCTGCTTTTCCAATAATTGGTAACATTTTTAGGTCAGCCAATGATTGAAAATCTTTCGGTTTTAGTGCTAATTTATCAAGAACCTCTTTATAATATATGGTGTTATTGTAAGCATGATGTATAAGTTGGATCATTTTTTCAGTTTGATACTCTTCAATATCTTTATTATCCCAATATTGATTTTCGTTAACAAACTCAACCATCTTTCTTAGATTATATCCATATTTCTTACCTAAAAAATAAAACGTTAAATCACTTCTATTCATTTTTTCCTCAAGTTAGGTTTTTATAAAGTTTCATTAATAACAGGTCGGTACTTTCCAGATTTTGTATTTTCGATATCTTTTTCGTTAATATATTCTATCTTCATATTTCCCATCTTTTCTCTGACCATAGATGTTAGTAATACTTTATCTTCATTAGATAAAGGATCTCCAACTGTTCTAAATAGCAAATAATCAGGTTCTTTCTGCACTATTTGAAACTTCTTAAAATTCCTCTTTGTTGCAATCTCAGTATCAAATAATAGATGCCAAAAATAAGCCCAATGCAAAGTTTCCCCATTTATACCATTCAAATAGTCACATGTTCTACCCAATACTTGTTTAATAACTCTACTTTTTCTTCCACAAGAACACTCCTGTTCGGAAAATGTTGCCTGATCCGCATTCCAATATCTAATATAGGGCATTGTATAATTATCTAAATCTGTTAATAATAACTCATGCTTATCATTGCTTTCCACAATAACTCTCTCTTCGGTAATATGAAGACCATCATGCTGATTACATTCATAAGCTATGGCACCAATTTCACCACACCCGTATTGGTCATAACTTTCAGCTCCAAAAACTTCTTTAAACAACTCTCGATGTTGGGGCATTAAAGGTTCTGATGTTGTCATAATTGCTTTAATTGAAAATTTGTAATTTTTCTGTTTTAGCTTTAATGCTAATGAATAAAGGGCCTGAGGATAACTCCTGATCAATTGAATATTTTGATTGTTGAGAATTGAGACGATATTACTAAATGTTTCCGGTCTTGTATCATAAGCATTTATAAAAATTGAGTTTTTTATCTTTCTCGCTACAAATTCAGCAAGTGTTTGTTTTAGTCCATGACCTAAGACATGCCCCCCCCAATATGAGAAATCTCTATCTTTTTCACCTATCCCCATCCAATCATAAAACCTTTTATATGAGCCCCAAACAGAACTTCTCGTCTGAGCATCATTACGCTTATATAATATGTTTCCTGTAGTTCCACCTGTCTGACTAGTTTTCACCCCTTTAAGTTTGGCCTGATTAAGAGGATAAAACTTCTCATAATTTTCTTTAATTATCTCCTTGGTTAAGATCGGAAATTTTTCTAAGTCCTTTATGCTGTTAATATCAGAAGGCCTAATATCATTATTCTTCATAATCTCGGTGTAATAAGGAACATTTTGATAACAGTGTTCAACTAGTTTTTTTAACTTGTTTAGTTGAAATTCTTCCATCTCTTCTTTTGAATTCCACTGGGTCTTCTTGTACAACTCATAATATTCTGAAATATTCTTCCCGGAAATGATATCAATTAGTTTTGTTTTGTTCATAAACCCTCGATTATCTACTTAAAATATTTTAATGAAACTGGGATGTTAAAATTATAATAGCCCATATTTTTTTGGCAATATTCAATAACTTCATCGGTATATTCAGCAAATACCGGACCACAAATTATCTGGACAACCGGGGAGACTGAATAGTTTATCTCAATAATTTTAACATTATCCTCTAGATCTAAAAAAAAATCAAATGATATTTGTCTATGATAAAACTCTGATTTAGCTATTTCTATAGCAAGTGCATACATTTCATTAAGTTTTGGTATTATAAAATTTTTAACCCCATGATATACTTGTTCAAAATTTTCATTGTACCCAAAATCTGCAATTTGACCATCCCCTTTTATCGCAATAATACTACCTCCGGAATGCCAATTATCCAAAAAAGAATCTGCTCCTCCTCTTCTTAACAATGCTTGTATAACATGAACCTTGTTGTCGGACACAGATCTATAAGTAACAACTCTGACAGAATTAATCGAGCTTTTATTTATTTTTGACATTTCTAAAGATTGAATTAATTTTTCCTGAACCACTATATCTTTCTTATTACTCAATTCTTGATTAATTGTATATCCATCTTTAGTCTCATATAAATGATTAGCATCGACTCTATTGAAAAACTTTACCCCTTTACCTCCTGCCGAGTCTGTAGATTCCTTAATGACAATAATTTGATGAGAAATACTTTCTATAAACTTATGAATATTGTTTATATAATTGTAGTTATTATCATAAAATACTCCACTAATTCTACGAAATATCACTTTGGGAAAAAGATGAGAAAAGTCTATCAACCTTTTCTCATACAGATTTTTATCATTATTGTAGTGAGAGTATCTCTGATCTAAAAGGATATTCTTGATTGGAAATTCATATAAGTAATCTGGTACATAATTTAAGTCAACTTTATTATTAAATGTTGAATATATTTTAAAATAGTCCAAAGAAGGATTTTTTTCTATAGCTTTCCATTTATTTATGTATTGTTGCTCAATCTCTTTATTAAATAAAGAATTATCGACAGGTTTTGATTTGAGAATCCTCTTAAGTACATTTGTATATCCATTCTTTTGTTGACTCTTTCTTCTTTTCACAAAACCATAAGTTGCCATATTTTTTAAAATTGACATATCGCTTTCTCCTGTTAGTCTAAGTGAGCTTCCACTCTGTTAGTGGTGTTTAATGGAACCAGAATATTCGAATTGTTTAATAATTTTTTTACTTTCTATTATATTATTAAACTTTATTCTACAAATACTTTTACCACTAGAACCGATATTATCTGCTTTCTTTGGGTTGTCAAAAATAAATCTAATTGCTTCGACAATCTCATCAATAGAGTTGTTTTCAAGTAAAACTGCATTTTCTTTATGTTTTAAAAAATCAGGTATATCACTTATCGAAGAAACAATTACAGGTCTTCCAGAAGCTAAGTATTCAACAAGTTTTGTTGGGAACCCATAAGATGTTTGCTCATTAGGTTTTCGAATAATAATCAAGGTTTGTGATTCTTTCATCAATAAAGGAATATCACTATTAGCTACGTCTGGGAACATAAGAATATTATCTTTCAATTCTAATTCACTAACTTTTTTATTAAACAAGTTCAGATATTTATCACTACTAAAATAACAAATTTTGAGAATAGCATCTGGAATATAAGATATTAGTTCTTTAAAAGACTCTAACAGTAGATCGAGATAATCCTTTTTGAAGGACAAACTTCCTGCATAGAAAATAGTATTAGGTATATATTTAATCTCCGGTAAATCTTCAAATCTTTCGAAATCAACTGCATTATGCAAAACATAGACATTTTTTCTGATATTATAATTTGATGCTAACAATTCTTTCAGCTTACTTGTCATTACAAAAACATCATCATATAGTTTTAATGAATATTTGATATTGCTAAATCTAACAAAAGAACTAATTGGTGATTTTTTTTTATAAGTAACCATAGGATTTTCGTTAAGTTCCGTATAATAATAAGCTGATCTCATCTTAGCGATGATACGTATTGTTAAACATTTTGTAAATCTATATTCGTTTGTAGTTATTAATGTTTCGCTATTTTTTTTCGAATCTTTTAGTATAAAAAGTAAAGCACTATAGAAACCATAATAGAGATGATAAAACTTCTTAATTTTGCTTCCACCCCACATATCTTTTGGAGCACTGCAATGGTAATCTACCCCTTGAAAATTTCTTAACTCTCTATTACTTTTTGGGTCATTATTCATTGTAGAAATTATATGTACATCATAACCATGATGAATAAGTCCTTTAGCTAAAGCCAGTTTTCTCATTGTAGCAGCACCACCAACAGGAAATGAGACAGGTGTTATAAAATAGACTTTTTTCCTCAAATCTTACCATCCTTAACAAGATATTTAATCATTAATCCCCAACCATCTATTCTTCAATCCACTCAATCCCATAATTATTTTCAAAACCCGATATGAGGTATTATCTGTTTCATATTCCGGGCATTGTTTAAATTTCATATTTTCCTCAACAGCAATTTTTATAGAATTAAGAACTACATCAGATTTCAAACCTGTCAAGATAATTGAGCCATAATCCATAGCTTCCGGTCTTTCCAGAGAGTTTCTAATTGTTACAGCAGGGAATTTTAGCATAGAAGATTCTTCACTTATAGTCCCACTGTCAGAGATTGCACAGATAGCATGCATTTGGAGTTTGTTGTAGTCGAAGAAACCGAAGGGTTTTAGAAATTGCAATAATGGGTGAAGAGTTACTCTCCCCGTCTGCTTTGCATCCACCCCTCTCAAGGAAAGGGGGTTACTCTCCCCATCTGCTTCGCATCCACCCCTCTCAATAAAAAGGGAGTTCAATGCTTCTAAGCGTTTTCGAGTGCGAGGATGAGTTGAAACTACCACTGGTACTTTATAAGTCTCAGCTATGAGATTTAAAGTATTTAAGATTTCTCTTAGATTTTCGGGATTATCTACATTCTCTTCTCTATGAGTAGAAACAATAAAATACTCTTTTTCTTTTAAGCCTAATTCATCTAAGATATTAGATGTTTTTATTTTATCCATATTCTTATGGAGCACTTCATACATTGGAGAACCGGTTACATAAATATGTCTATGAGGTAAACCTTCTGATAAGAGATGTCTGCGTGAATTTTCAGTATATACTAAGTTAAAATCAGCTACATGATCAATAATTCTTCTATTGATCTCTTCCGGAACATTAAAATCAAAAGATCTATTTCCTGCTTCCATGTGAAAAATTGGAATTTTCATTCTTTTGGCAATAATCCCGGCAATAGAAGCATTAGTATCACCCAAGATCAAAACAGCATCAGGCTTTTCTTTAAGAAAGACCTCTTCCACCTTAATCAAGGTCTCACCTAAAACCTTACCCAAGGAAGATGTATCCACCCCTAAGTAATAATCAGGTTTCCTTAAATCTAAATCTTTATAGAATATCTCATTTAGCTCATAGTCGTAGTTTTGACCAGTATGAACTGTTATGTGTTCTGTATATTTATCTAATAGTTTCATTACTTCGGATAGACGGATTATCTCGGGACGAGTACCGACAATCGTTATAACCTTGAGTTTCTTCATACAACTTCCTTCTTTTTTGGGTCCACAGATTACACTGATTAACACAGATTAAGAAAAATATTTAAAAAAATAATACATCACTTCGCAAAAAAATGTAAAAACTGAGTAATTTATGTGGAAATTCAAATCTTATGTATTTCTATTTTATTTTTATTTCTTCAAAATCAGTGTAAATCTGTGTAATCTGTGGACTATAAGAAATTACTAATATAATATTAATCTTTTATGATATAATGATCTTTCACCAAAATTAATTAACAATCCAACTGGATAACTAGTAGCTTTCAAGTAATTTATTACTTGAGCATGATGATCATTAGTAATATTATTTAATGCCTTTAATTCGACAATTATATTATCGTAACATATAAAATCTGCTATATATTTTTTATCTAATAATTTATCTTTATAATGAATATTTATACTAACTTCTCTCTGATAGGGTATGTTTTGCTTATTAAACTCAATCCCTAAAGCTTCTTGATAAACAGCTTCCAAGAACCCACATCCTAATTGCTTGTGTACTTCCATACACGCCCCTATTATTTTGTAGGTTTGTTCTTCAAACATATAACCACTCATAATTTCCTCTTTTTGTCCACAGATTACACAGATTAGCACTGATTTATAAAAACATTAATACTTATTAGTCTTTAAATATAATAGGTTAGCATTGTTTTGGTATAGATTTATAGACAATTATATAGATATACATCTCGTAAACCAAAATAAAATGTGTTATAAAAGATAAGGATTAATATATTTAATAAAGTTCTTCTTAATCAGTGTAAATCTGTGTAATCTGTGGACCCATAAATCTTAGACTTCCTCGTAATATGTATCCGGGTCCCCGGAATCATAAAACTCATTAATCCAAAACAAGGTAATAAGCTCCTCTTCCCCCACATTAGTAATATTATGAGTATACCAGATAGGCATATCTACAAATCCTGGTTCTGTTCCATCCACTATGTATTCTATTACTTCATCTGTCCCTATTTTTCGTAGCTTAATAGATGCTTTTCCTGAGATAACAGCAAATCTTTCTACTTTTCTGGTATGGTAATGATTACCTCGGGTGATGCCGGTTTTCGTAGTAGAGAAAGAAAATTGCCCTTCTCCATTACTTTTAATAATCTCGACAAAGGAACCTCGGTTATCACTATGCTTGGTGTATAAGACAGGGAAATGGTCTTTTGGAAGATAACAGCGATAGGTATTAAAGAGAGTAAGCTCAAATCTGTTATTAAATTTTGGGATAATCCCTTGAGAGTAGGTATTATGAAATGCTTTAAGTTTATCTCTTAGCTCAGAGACTTTACATTGCCCTGTGTATTCTAATCTTAATTCATCAGTATAATTATTTTCTTTAATAGCTTTAATTATCTCTTGGCAAAGGTCTTGCACATAAATCATTTCTAATTCAGCATCTATCTGGATCTCTACTGGTTTTTCATTTGCTATTAAATAAGAAAAAGTAGAAGTAACTGAATTATAAAAAGGATTTCCAAAAGGACCATACACATTAGGTATTACTAATCCGGTAAAATAACATCCTCCTGATTTAGCAAATTCTACAAACTTCTTGCGCCCTTCCCTTTTAGATCTGCCATAGAGATTATCTCTCTCTTCCTGAGTAGAAGAAGACATGATGATATGAGGTTTTGTCCCACATCTCTTCACAGAATTTATAAGTTTTTTTACTAATTCAATATTCGTTTTATATAATACATCAGCATCATTATGCCTGTTCATGGCAGCCAGATGGACTATTACATGGCACTGTAACACAAAATCATCCATCAGCTTATCATTCTGAAAATACTCATCAGCAAAGGGAATCCTCTCGAATGATTCATCTAACCCTAAGTTGTTGTAGAGGTGAGTGCCGATAAAGCCTGCATGGCCGGTGATACCTATCTTCATTTTAAATCCTTTCTTTTCTTTATTAGCCACGGATAACACTGATAATCACGGATAAATATAATAACATTAATGGTTAACTCCGTATTTATTCTACTGTGTTTCGGAGAATTATCTATTATGCATTTTAAAATAAATTAACTCTTTTTAAGCTACTGAAAACAAGAGTAAAAATAAACTGTTGCGACTTTAAATTTCATTTAAAGTATAGTTCCGAAGAGTACTAATCAATTCATCTTTTTTCTTATCCGTGTTTATCTGTGTTATCCGTGGCTAAAAATCTTCTTTCTTATTTGTGTTTATTCGTGTTATTTGTGGCTTAAACTCTTATATCCCAAGATCCTCTCGGATAAACTCCAGCTTAAGCAACAGCTCCTTAGTCTCTTCCACATCCATCCGATGCGTATTATGCGAAGTATACTCCACTATCTGATCCACTCCACTATCTCCTTCAGAGAAATAGCGATTATAATTCAAATCCCTGGTATCAGCTGGAATTCGATAATACCTTCCTAAATCTTCTGCTTTCAGCATTTCTTCCCGATTAACTAAAGACTCAAAGAGTTTTTCCCCGTGCCTGGTACCTATATATTTAATTTCAGTCTCGGATTTATAAAGTTCTTTAAGTGCTTTTGCTAATACTTCGATTGTACAAGCTGGTGCCTTTTGAACAAAGCGATCACCCTGATTCCCATGTTCAAAGGCAAACATGACCAAATCAACAGCATCATCTAAGGTCATCATAAAGCGAGTCATGTTTGGATCTGTGATAGTAAGAGGTTTACCAGCTTTTATTTGCTCAACAAAAAGTGGAATAACAGAACCTCTGGAAGCCATAACATTACCGTAACGAGTCCCACAGAAAGTAGTCTCTTCTCCACCATTACGAGAATTAGCTACCATAACTAATTCCATCATAGCTTTAGATATACCCATGGCATTGATGGGATAAACAGCTTTGTCTGTACTAAGTACTATTAGTTTCTTCACACCATTGAGCATAGCAGATTGCATAACATTGTTAGATCCTAATATATTAGTTTTCACTGCTTCTATAGGGAAAAACTCACAAGACGGCACCTGCTTTAAGGCTGCTGCATGAAAGACATAATCAACACCTTTCATTACAGTGTTAACTGATTCTATATCTCTGACATCTCCTATATAGAATTTCACTTTAGGATTATTAACCTTCTTTCTAAGATCATCCTGTTTCTTCTCATCACGACTAAATATTCTGATTTCTTTTAAATCAGAATTAATAAATCTTCTAAGCACAGCGTTTCCAAAAGAACCTGTACCCCCAGTAATTAATAAAATTTTATTTTTAAACATTTATTCTTCCCTTCCTCTTGTATAATGGTAAATAATAGACTCCATGTAGCAACACAAAGTATCCAACCCACATCTCTCTACCTGCAAGATTTTTCATAAATCCTAAGCCAATCAGAGCAAGCCAAGAAAGTAAAAAATAATATCTATAATTCTCATCAAATTGTCTTAAGCTATTTTTGAGATATGAGGTGTGAATAATGATATGAATCAACAAACCCAAAATGCCAAAGGATGCAAGTTTATACATCCACTGCAAATGATATCCAGCGGACCAAGTGTGTCTTTGTTTTACAGAAAAACCACCCAAAATTGGATTATCACTAAAAACATCCCACAGCATGATGTATCTTGAAGATTTCATTCCTGTAGCTGTATCTTCAGTTACTTCTCCTATGGAAATAAATTTTGCGAGATCAACAATTTTTCTATGTATTAAAGAGTTTGGATCAATATTATCTGCAATCGAATTTAGAGAATCGACATAAACGTCTTGAGGAATGAAGATAAAAATCATTATAATTAAAAACATTAACATATAAGATTTCTTAGCTTTTTTTCTCCCAATAATTGAAAAAAAAGTAACTACAAAACCAATCAAAATGTTTGCAAAAATCTGCATTTGCAATAAAGTAATTAGAAATAATCCTATCACAATATTTCCCTTAATTTTATGAATAAATTCAATTCTGATTAGATAAAAAATTGCAGGGATTATCATAATTAAGAGCGCCGCAAATCCATATCCACCAGCCCCATATCTATTAAAAACTTCTAGATCTTCACCACTGCTATAACTACTTCTAACAATTGTAGGATTATAGATTGTTAAAGCAATAGTAACAAAACTAGTTATAATTGTAGCAACTATAGCCCAATATGTTATCTTACTAAAATAGTATTTACTTTTTTCATTTAGATAAAAGTAATCTAATAGAGTTATACCTATAAACATATATGTAAACTCTTTTGTATTACGGGCAATAACACCTGGGGGGATATGCCTAATAAAAATTGTTGTTAGTATATGAAAGGTAGCCACTAAAATAATGTACTGTAAAAAGAACTTATTTCTAAACAAAGACTCGTACATTAAAAACAGAGATAAATACCATACATAAGTTGCTAATTGTACACTATTAAAGGGACGGGGTAAATTATTACCTATTAGGGGAAGATATACAAGTACAAAAAACCAAAAAATCACTAAACTAAAAAATTTTTCTTTAGTCATATCTGTTTATACCACTTACCGATTTTTCTAACAACTTTTTGGAATATATTTTTCTTCATTTTCTTCCAATACGTTTTAAAGTGATAGAGATCATATTCTTTGTTTACTAAGACAAAATCAGGGTGTTTTTTAACTATAAAATTTTCATCAACTTCTATATTATGTGTACTATTGGCGCCACCCGAGTGAGTGCCCATATAACCGATATTAGTTACTAAGTTCTTCCTTGGGGTAATACATAAACCACCATTAGCTCTTATAATAAAGCCGAATTGAGAAGCCCATTGATGGGATTTTGCATACTCATTTTCGAATAATCTTTCTTTCATAGGAAAAAAGAAATTAGCTTCCTTCTTCGTATGATATGAGTCATACTTCCTAAAAGTATCTCGAAATATTGGAAATTTGCTCATTTTTAGGTCAAAATGTTCCCAACTTCTCTTCCAAGTCGCCCATCCTTGCGAGTGACCATAAGTTGTAAAGAAATAATCATAGTCAAATATTTTCTTCTCTTCACTATAATTATTCCCAGTTATCCACCATACTCTTGTATCATCTTTGTACTTCTCTAACAGTTCATGGCAATAGTTAAAAAAAGAAATAGCAGGGACAAAATCATCCTCCAAAACTATTAATCTATCTTCTTTTTCAAAAGCCCAGGTAATAGCAGATGATACACCAGGGCCACATCCTAAGTTTTCTTCAGAAAAATTTGTATGTAATTCGCAATCCCAGTCAACCATCTCTACTATAGTCCTAATTTCTTCTCTTGCTTTACTATCTTTTTCATTACCTTGGCGTGGACCATCATTAAAAAAATACAGCTTTCTAACTTTAGCTTGCTTAATTTTCCTAAAAACCTCAATCGTTGTTTCAGGACGATTAAAGGTTACTAATAACACAGGTGCTTCTGGAAACATTATTATTCCTCTATTGTTGTAAAATTATTTATAATATCGTGCAAAGCTGAAAAATATCCTTTCATTGATTCTTCATTATTAAATCTCTGGGATACCCATTCATATCCATTTTTCGCTAATTTTGCTTGTTTTTCTTTATCTTTTAGTAATTTCAACATAGCTACTTGAAGTTCCTTTTGATCTCCTTGCCCACAAATTATTAGATTCTCCCTATCTCTATTTACTTCTGGGATACTACCTGTTCTATAAGTTACAACAGGTAATTTCAGAAACATACTTTCAATAATTGTTCCTGAAATTAGATCATTATAGGTTGGAAGAACGGATATTTTTGCACTTTTTACCTTTGAAAAAAGCTCTTGTTGCGAAGGTACAAAGCCAACAAAAGAAATATTTTCTTCTAATTCTCGGACTTTAATGTACTTTCTTATAACATCTCGTGTCTTATCGTTACACGGTCCTATAACCATGGCTTTTACAGTAGGAAGGGATTTTTTTACTTCATGAATTGCATCAAGATAATCATAGATTCCTTTATCTTTTGAGACCCTGGCGAAAAATACAAAATCATATATTTTGCTTTTCTCAGGAAGATCATATTTCCTTAAATCTATTGGAAAGCTATATCTATGAGCATTAGCTTTGGGGTTGATTAGTCGGATTTGTTCCCACATATTATCAGTTCGGATATTAAAATGTTTAAATGAACTAATGATATTATGTTCTAACTCTAAGCGATATTTTTGATAATTTGATAACTGTGATAATACTCTCGCCCTACTAACAAACCCCTGAATTGTTATCAAAATTGGATACTTTCCTTTAAACTGGATTATAGATGATGAATAATAAGGATTTTCAGCACCTACCAAGTTAATGACATCAGGTTTAATGTCCTCTATAATTTTGTTAGTTTTTTGTTTATTTCTTTTATAGTGTGTTAAATAATCTATATCAAAATAGGAAGGCCATCTTCTTCCAATAAGAGGCATTCCCCATTTATAAAAATAGTAGTGAATGTTTCCATCAGAGAAAGAAAAATCTTTTGTTAACCACTGGTGAGGCGAGATGAGATAAAATTGATGTTGAGGGTATTTCTTAAATTCAGTGATATAATTTTCGATCCACGGAGCAAATTCTCGTGAATGAAATAACGGCTTGATCTTATCTTGAATATTTTTATTGGTAAAATGGCATAAAATTGCTATTTTCATTCTTTTTTATCTCTATATCTTAATAATTTATTATTTCCTGTGGAGCTAAATCCTTCATCTTCCCACTGTTTAATAACTTGGTTATAAATCAACTTATGATGTATTGCTTTTCCAATATAATATTTTCTAAGGTCATTTTTATTAAAATTCTTTTTATAATTTAATATACTATCTTCTCCACCACCTAAGAAGTAATTTTCGATACCTAAGCATTGTAGTTTGCTAATAACGGCATTCATCATAAAGGTAAAGGGACTAATCTTTTGAAATTCTCTATAACTCCCTCCTAAAAAACCATAACTATTAATACCTTTGAAAGGGTTTATGGAAGCTGCTATTACCTGTTCTTGATAAATAACAGAACAGAATAAGACACTATCGCCCATAAGATTCTTCATTTTTATAATATAATCTTTATCAAAATAGTAAAATCTTTCTGCATTGTTTCGATTAAGTGTTGAAAAATATATTTTACTGAACTCGTCTATCTCATCTTCACTTGCTTCACTTAATAGCTTAAGATTAGCTTGATACCCGCTATCTTTCCCTTTGTTGACGATTCTTCTAATGTCTCGTGAAAAACTTTTTCTCCATACCTCATTAAAATCTAAATCTAACTTTACATTGACTGTTTCTCCGACATATATCACTTCGTTAGGATTGAATAAAGATTCATTTCCTAATAAGGGATTAAATCTTGTAAATTCAGCAATAACATTATTAGTTCTGCAATGTTCAGCAAATATCTCTCTAAATTCTTTTATAAAAGCTTTGTCTTTTGTATTAGATATTGGACCATTTAGTCCGTAACAACCTTGAATATCATAATACTCTTCATTTAAAGTATACCCAATATCATTGATTGAATTTATAAGAAAAGGATATAAGAGGAAATTATCTCCTTTTTTAAAAAGAAAACACTTAGCCTTACCATCGCCTTTTTCTTCATAGAGTTGGTAATATTCAGGAGCATAATATACATCCTGTTGATCTACAGGAAGAAGTTCTAAATAACTATTCCATTCTACTTTATCTTTTAATCCCAGTAACTTATAACTCATTAAACTTTTCCCATATTTTAAGAAAATCTTCTTTTATGACAGCATAATAATAGACATCTTTCAAAACTCCTTGGGAGTATTTTGCTTTCCTTAATATACCTTCTTTCTTATAGCCACAATTCTCACACATCTTGATGGAAGCATAGTTATCAACAAGTATATTAGTCCAGATTCTTTCTAAACCTCGATCAATAAATGCATAATGAAGCATAAGAAGTTTTGCCTCAGTTGCAAATCCCTTACCCCAATAAGTCCTTTCTCCAATCATTGATGCTGTTTGTGCATTACGATTATGTAAATCAATATCCTTTAAAAAACTAAGACCAATTAGTGTATCGTTTTCTTTTAAACATACCCCCACTGAGACTTTACTAAAATCATTTATTACAGACTCAATCCATTTTTTTTCATTCTCAGAGGAGACAAAAACTCTCTTATCATTAAAACCATATTGGATATCTAAATCTTTTCGCCATTCGAAAGTAGTCTTATAATCTTCTATTTCCAAAGCTCTTAAGTAAATCCTAAATTTTTCAAACATTTTACTCTCCCACTCTCAACCTTAACCTCAACCTTAACCTTAACCTCAACCTTAACCTTAACCTCAACCTCTAACCACTTTCATCATTTTATTCAAATCATAAATCAAACTATCATAATCATGTATTAATTTTTCTACTATCGCTGTTTCAAAGTATTTAACATTGTGACCATAAATCAAGTGACTTTGAGTTTCATAAGCTGAACCTCTTGCTATAACATAAAACTGACATTTATCCCTGTTGGAGTATCTTCCAAATCCCTCTGCTATATTTGCTGATACACTATTAGCAGACCTTCTTATCTGAGATATTAAACCATAATCCTCAGCTTTAGGTAATCCTAAAGTAATATTAAAAACAGCTACAGATAAATCCATCGCTTTTTGCCATACTGGCATCTCTCTAAAACTTTTATACATACAACCTCCTCAACCTCAACCTTAACCTCAACCTCAGCCTCTACCTCAACCTCAACCTCTACCTCTACCTCTACCTCAACCTCAGCCTCTACCTCAACCTCAGCCTCAGCCTCTACCTCAACCTCTACCTCTACCTCAACCTCTACCTCAACCTTAACCTCAGCCTCAACCTCTACCTCTACCTCAACCTCATATTACTGAACTTGAAATGTTAACGACCCTATCTTCTAACCACTCAGCATTTTCCAATGTATCTGTGTAGCAATCTCTAAACATCTCTAATTTGTTCATCAAAGTCCAAATAGGCCTTGTCATTACCCCATTTTCATTAGTTTCTTTCAAGAATAAATCTCTCTCTTCTCGATTTTTTAAGATCACAACATTGAGCCAATAGTTTGAGATAGAATTTTTTGGTTCAACGAAAAATGATAAGGTTGAGGGTGAGATTGAGGTTGAGATTGAGGTTGAGGTTGAGGATGAGGTTGAGGTTAAGAAGAAATCAGAGTATTTTTTTGCTAAAGCTCGTTTCTTTTCAATAAAGCTATCTAATTGCTCTAATTGGGCACAAGCAAGGGCAGCATTAATATTAGGCATACGGTAATTATAACCAATATGATCGTGTCTATATTCCCATTTGTGTGGTATTTTAGCTGTAGTTGTTAGGTGTTTAGCTTGTTTTGCTAATTCTTCATCATCTGTAATTATCATACCACCACCACCTGAAGTGATAGTTTTATTACCATTAAAGCTCAATATGCCAACTTTACCAAAAGTACCGGTATGCTTTTCTTTATAATAAGTTCCTATAGATTCTGCAGAATCTTCCACTACTGGAATA
Source organism: Candidatus Cloacimonadota bacterium (assembly GCA_016838885.1). GTDB lineage: Bacteria > Cloacimonadota > Cloacimonadia > Cloacimonadales > JAFGVF01 > JAEKNW01. The sequence continues at coordinate 32,348 of JAEKNW010000224.1, read as the reverse complement.
TTATATTCATTACATATATCTACTATCTCGTCTATTCTGCAAGCATGTCCAAAGGTGTGCATTGGAACACAAGCAGTAATTTGTTTATTTGTTAATTTGTTTAATCGTTTATTTGATGAGCTATCCCATACTGTTTCTTCTTCTAAAAATCTCTTTAAAGCGATGGGTGATAAACCCATTGTATCTAAATCCACATCTAGGAAAATAGGCTTTGCCCCACAATATGAAATCGCATTAGCAGTTGCAATAAAAGTAAGCGGTTGAGTGATCACTTCAGTACCTGCTTCTACTCCAACTAACTTTAAAGCAATATGTAAAGCAGCTGTTCCATTCACAACAGCAACAGCTTTTTTTGCACCTGTATATTTTGCTATCTCTACTTCAATTTGATCAACAAATTTCCCTACAGAAGAGACAAAGGTAGAATCAATACACTCTTCCAAGTATTTCTTCTCATTACCCCAGAAACGAGGCTCGTGAAGAGGGATTAAATCCTGAGTATTGTAGATAGAACGAATGAAATCTATTGTTTCTTGAAACTTTAACATAATTCTCCTTTTTTTTAACACAAAAACACTAATTCTTAAACACAAAAGCACTAAAAATGCACACCAATACAAAATTAATTAATAATTCTTTTTATTCCTGTTCCAATGTTATTTACATTGAAATTAACCAATAAACCAAGCTTCTTCTTACTTAATCTAAGATAGGTTAAGAGCTGTGATCCAAACACAGGTTTAATCTCATCAACTGCTTTTAATTCAATAATAATTTCATCTTCAACAATAATATCTAATCTATAGCCTGATTCAATATTTTGGCCTTTATAAATCAAAGGGATGATAATCTCACTTTCATAACGAAGATAGCACAACTCCAATTCTCGGCATAAGCTAATTTGATATGCTCTTTCTAACAGACCTGGACCTAGTTCTTTATGGACATTATAGATGCAGTTAACTATCTTCTTACTTAAATCATTTAAGTAATCCATCTTTTCTTTAGAAACTTCAATCATTTCATATCTTCTTATTTTAAGTTAGTTAGTGCTTTTGTGTAAATTTAGTGATTTTGTGTTGAGCCTTTTTTTGTTATTGTGAGAATTTAGTGATTTCGTGTTTAACTCTTAAATATTCTGGTATTTCTTATCCCAAGGATCAATCAACACCCCTGCCTTAAGCAGTTCATGGATTGCCTCAACTGAATCTGGTACTCGTTTTGTTATTTTGAAACCTAAAGTATTTGCTATTTTTGAGAATTCTACCCTGTAATCGCGTGGGTCTTCATCTCTTTTTACATATTTTACAACGCTATTAGGAATGACTTCTTGCATAATATCTGCTAACATTTTTTTCTGATAGTTTTCATTAGAATCACCAACCCCAAATACTTCTTGTTTTACTAATTTGGGATCAGATTTAAGTACGAGGATGCAAGATCTGGCAAGATCTTCTACATGACAATAGGGTCTCCAAAATTGCTCTCCAAAAATAACCAGTTCTCTGCCAAAAGATAATTCTCTAACAAATTCATTAACTGTTAAATCAAATCTAATTCTTGGAGATATACCATAGACTGTAGAAAACCTTAAGGCTGTAGCAGCAAAATCTTCTCTGACTTCACTCCCTAAAAGATATTTTTCAAATTTAACTTTAAGTTTTGCGTAGAGAGATACAGGATTCAAGGGTGAATCTTCATTTAGAAAATCATTTCCTTCCATTTTACCATAGTTACTACATGTTGAAGCAAAAACGAATCTTTTAATATTCTTTTTCTCTTTGCATAAATCAAAAAGTTCTTTAGAAGCTTCCCAGTTTGTCTCTGTTGCTACTTCTGGTAGCTTAGAACAAGCAGGATCACCAACAATAGCAGCAAGATGAACTACAGAATCAACTTGATCTAATAATGCTTGATAATCTTCTTTAACTCTAACATCACCTTTTACAAATGTAAAATTTGGGTGGTTATATATAGAAAGGAGCGATTCTCCCCCAAAGTTTAAAATATCAAAGGCAATAACTTTTTTATCATCTCTTAGTAATTGGTTTACTAGAACAGAACCAATATAACCGGCAGCACCGGTAACTAATACTTTTTCCATTTAATACTCCTAATATATCTTTTTTTTTCTAATAATTAAATTACACAATTCAACAAATCAACAGTTCAACCTCTTCCCCTATTCGTGTTTTCGTGATTTTTTGTGGTTTTGTGTTAAAGCCTTTTAATTCAATTAAACAATTAAACAAATCAACGATTAAACATCTTCCCCACATATTTCGCAATCGCCAAACACGAAGTCAAACCGGGTGATTCAATCCCTATTAGATTTATGAAATTTGGAAATCCCTTTTCACTCTCTTCCTGAATATAAAAATCTCGGAATCCATCGTTAGGTCCTTGAAGTTTAGGCCTGATACCACAATCATCAAAATGCAAATTTTCAGGGTCTATATCTATATATCTTTTAATAGCCTGGGTAAATTCAGGTTTAAAGCTATCATCAGTCTTATAATCTACATCTTGGAGATAATAGGCGTTTGGTCCAAACCTAACTTCACTATTTAAATTGATAGTCAGATGTATCCCTAAGAAAATCCCCTGAGGATCAGGAACAGGGTAGATTAAATGTTTAATATTTTTTATGGAGTTGTCTTTGTAATATTCACCTTTACAGAGATGTAGTTTTAGATTATATTTCTTAGTATCAATCCCAACCATTTCTGCAATTTTATCAGAACCTAACCCGGCAGAGTTTATCAAGTATTTAGTTAAATAAGTCTCACCATCACTACTAACTACCTCATACCCATCATTAACTTTAATAATCTCTAACACTTCAGAATCATAAATTACAAAGCCACCATTTTCTTCTATTTTCTCTTCCATTGTTTCCATTAATTGGTGAGTATTTATTATACCTGTACAGGGGACATACAATGCTTTACTAGCTTTTACAAGTGGTTCGATTTCTTTGATTTCAGCCTGACTAATAATCTCTAAATCTTCAACTCCATTGTTTTTTCCTATTTCAAGAAGCTTATCTAATTCTTTATATTCTTCATCATTGTTTGCTACTATCAATTTACCACATCTGTTATAAGGAATACAGTAGGTATCAGCGTATTCATAGAGAGATTTAGCTCCCTCTACACACATTATGGCTTTCAATGAGTCCTTAGGATAGTATATTCCTGAATGAATAACTTCACTATTACGGCTACTGGTGTGTCTGCCAAAAGAACGTTCTTTTTCTAGAACAACAACATCTTCAATAGTTTTAGAAAGTTCTTCGGCTATTGCTAAACCAACTACTCCAGCCCCAATAACTACAATATTAACTTTTTCCATTTCTATTCCTGAAATTTTTCTTTATAAATCTCTTGAGCTTTTTCATAATCTGCTACTTGCCCAATATCAAGCCAATATTCTGTAATTTCATATTTGGCTATCTTTTCATTTTGGGCAATCATTGCTTCAATTAATGTATCCATCCCAAAATAAGTATCATCAGGAATCCAGTTAAAAATCTCAGGCTTGAAGATATAAACACCTGCTAAGATTTTTGTTCTGATATTTGGTTTTTCTTCAATACCTGTTACATAATCACCTTCATAGAAAATATTGCCAAATTGGAAAGGTGTTACCATCTCTTTAATCCCAATTGTTAAAGTTGTCTCTTTTAACAAGGCATATTCATACATTTTCTTATAATCCAATTGTGTTAAAATATCTCCATTCATCATAAGAAATGGTTCTGTTAGTTCATCTTTTAAAAGAGTAAGAGGCCCAACAGTTCCTAATTTTTTAGTTTCCTTACTAATAGTTAGCTTTACTCCAAATTTAGAGCCATCTCCAAAAAAATTTTCAATATAATCTGATTTATAATTGGTTGCTAAATATATTTCATCAAATCCATGCTTTTTTAAGGCATCTATTTGAATCTCTAAAACTGATTTTTCTCCAATTGGTAACAGAGGTTTCGGAATTATCTCTGTAAATGGCCTAAGTCTTGTACCTAATCCACCTGCTAATATTACTGCTTTCACACTTTCTCCTTATTTCAAGTTTAGCAACTTTTTAGTAGTATAATAAATTTTTTTTACTTTTTTTCTTATGAGAAGCTTATATGAGACTGTTAAGTTATTTTTTTTTATGGCTTTTATGTAACCATCTTTAACATAATCTCGGAAAAAGTGTTCTCTTTTTTCTAGATTATAGTGCTTTTCATCATGCTTTGCATATATATAATCTGCAAACTTATTATTAATTTCATGCTTTGTAATTAAATCTTCAGGAATTGAGTTTATGAAATCAAGCCCCTTTATACTATTAATCACGATAAGAGAAATCCCTTGATTATCGAAAATATCTTTGTCATATCTATGGTATCCCCAAAAATCAGCTAGAGTAATATCTGAAAGATGCTTTTCACTAGAATATCTACATCCATAACAGGATTTTCTCAATATCAAATTATGGCTAAATCCTCTATAATAAGAATCCTCACTCCAGGGAATATTCCTAATTTTATTATTCTCATATTTAATTTGGAAAAAATCTGCTGCCCATGTTTTTACTTTTGGTCTGAAATCAAAATCAATAATCTTTTGATTAAATTTTTTGCTAATGAGGTTTAGATTATCATTGAGCATTTTCATTGATGGAACACCGTGGCAAACAAAATCGCAGACAATTAAATTATCTTTATTAATATCACCTAGGTAACTTATCAAGCCACTTGTTTGGCATGGGGTTCCTGAGAATAAAACATTTGCTCCTTTTAATAAGGAATCTTTGATATCTCGATATACACTGCCTATATAGCTTTGCGTATATTTAGATTTCCTCATTTTTTCATACTCTACATTATCAGAAGATTTATGTAATACCCTATTTTCAGATTGATTATATATCGCCCCATAAACTTTTCCACCAACATTTATTACTTGATCTGCAAGTAGCGAAAATACTCCTCCAGAAGAACTTTTTTTTCTTACATAAGTGTCATTGTTCCAACCATAAAAGACTTTATTAATTGAATTTCTATCTGTTCTTTTAGCAATGTTTATCTCTGGACAAGTGTTTTCGCACTTATAACACTTTATACATATACTATTATCAATGCTAGGGAAAATAAAACCTTCTTCATTTTCAACCATACTTATAGCTTTCACAGGGCAGATATTAAAACATGCCATACAACCAGTACATTTATTATCTAATTCTAAAATTTTCATATTCTTTATTTCAAGGCTTGTTTAAGGTAACTTATGGATTCAACTCTCCACTGATCAAGTTTCTTATCAGCTTCGGTATAATCTACTTCTATTGTTTCGTCTGATACATTTTGAGATGAATTGATGACTTGTTTTGAAAGGCCAATTTTATTTAATAAATCAATTATCCTATCTGATTTTTCTTCAATTATTATTGTTGAATAAAAATTCTTCTTAAAATTTATAGAGAAGGCTGTCCCGTGAAATGAATCTGTGACCACAAAATCAGCATTTCTAAACAAATTCAAAAATTCAGAAGGACCTGCATTCCTTACTATTTTATCAACTCTTTTAAATCGCATCTTTATTGAATCTTTTAATAAGATAATTGGAATATTTAATCTTTTTTTGACTTCTATAGCTATATCCAATTGCTTTTCAATACCTACTAAGGAATAACATAAAATGTATTTACTCCATTTTAATTTTACTGGTTCCTCAATTTTTTTATACTCATCTACAGAAAGAAGGAACACAGGATCGAGTACTTGGGGGACTTTTCTAGAAGTTAAATCGTAGATTATTTCACACCCCTTTCTTTCTCTTGCAGATAGATAAGTAAATTTGTTTAGAAGAGATTTCATTATCTCGTTTTTAGTTCTTGGTATTTGCTTAACCCCAAAACTCGGAGCGTAAGCTACCTTTCTAACTACATCCTTGCAAAATTTCAAGAGATATGTCTCATATTGTGTTCCGTGTGGGTTAAACACCTGATCACTTCCACTTATAATAACATCAAATTCACTGTGATCTGATTCTAACTCACTGTATGTTAAATACCTATCTGTCAAAATGAAGTTATTTTTTAAAAAATCATCAAATCTATTTTGTCTTTCTTTTAAATTAAAGTAGAATTTAAATTTGTTAATCTCTTTTAGAAAACCTTTTAATCCCTTTGGCTTTCTAAATATTTTGTAAGCTTTTTCGCCTTTTTTTGTTCTGAAATCAATCACCAAAGTATCTGAATTTATATTATTACTAATATAAGTACTTAAAGCGTATGCCTGTAACATAGCTCCATAATTTTTTGCTCCATGAAAAGTCAAAACTCCAATTTTCATCTTATACCTTTTTGTGTAGATTTTTTTTGTTAAACATCATAATTGAAGCTGCTATTATAGCTAATGATAAATAAGAAAACACTTGCCCCCAGGCTGCACCGTAAAATGCGTAACTATTTACCAAATACTTAAACAGAAAAATACTTAAGATTGAACCAATAATTTTGTAAACAAGTGTCCATTTAGTGAATCCATAAGCTATAACTAATCCAGAAATTGAATAATACATCCCTGCAGTGATATTTTTAAGAGCTAGAATTCTTGCAAATCGGTAAGCTTCTGTGAATTTCCCACCTGTGAAAATATCTAAAAGATAAGGTGCTAATATTATGAATATCAATATTGGGACTGTATTTAACAGATTTATTCCTGTTAATACCAATATTATCTTCTTCTTATTGTTCTCAGCTACAGCTTTAAAAATATCTGGCTGAAATGTGCTCAATATAGAGGTTTGAACTATTACTAAGAATCCTGTGATTGTCATTGCCACATTGTATAGCCCTAATTGATAATCATTATCTAGTTTAGCCAACAAAGACCTATCAAACCCTGAAAAAAAGTAACTCAATGCTCCGGCAATAATCAAGGGCCAGCAAAATTTCAGTGCGTCTATGGTTATTTTTTTTTCGAGGTTAATGCCTTTACTAATTTTGGGGAAAAGAATAACTGCAAAGATTAATGATGTAACAAACGGTGCTAGTAATTTTCCTAATCCACCTGTCTTTAGAAGAACAACGAAGATTATGTTCATGATAACTAAAATTATAACATGGTATAATGAGTACATGAAAAATGATTTAGCATTTCTGCTTAACTTGAGTTTAAGTAAGAAAAATGTATATACATAATTAAATACAATAGTTGTAAAGGATATTACTGAGTATGGTAACAAGGGAAATTTTATATCATTAGAATAACTATACAGTGAAAAAGCTATCAGTACGATAACTAATTCAACCATACCAAAAACTAACTGGGCAGAAACCAAATTCCCACCTAATTTATCCCTATCCTTGCTTGATTTTAACCTGAAATAATTCCTGCTATAATATTGCCCAAACATAAAAGTCAGAAAAGGCATAAAGAGCGAGTTAAAAGATGTGTAAAAACCTGTTAAAGCATAATCATAATGAGACATGTTTAAAGCAATAATTGGATTTATTGCTAAGGATATCGCTGCTTTGATTAGTGATGCAAAAAAATAAAGTGATACATTTTGAAATATTTTTTTTGTGAACAATATGGAGAATCCTTGCTTTTAATTTGGTATTATCGATAGAACGGCTTAGTGTACTAAGACTGAATACAAGTATATTCCCCAAGGAGAATCATCACTTTCAAAATATTTCTCGTATTTTAGATCAAGTTCATCATTATTAAGTATTTTTGAAGAGGATAAAATATACTGACAATTAAGCTCATGCAAAATTTCTATGTTCAACTGTAAATCATTTATTACCCTATCAGGTATATCTTTTGTTTCAAATGGTATTACAAAATCTCTTCCTTCTCTTCTTTTAATTATCTCATTGGACATTATTACCACGACGCTACCCTGAGATTGAAATCTGTTTAGCAATTTATCGTTCTTTATTAGTTCAGGTTCAATTAATTTAAAAAACTTGTGTTTATATTCAACAGGGTAGTTTCCATAATAACCATCAATTGTATAGAATCCATTATATAAAGCAGAAGCAGGTTGCAGTCCGATAGATGCAACACGATATGTATTTTGAGGTTTACCAATATATTGGTTAATTTCGTGATAAAGTTCTTCACTATAGAATTCTCTAAATGTCAAAACATCTGTTTCAATACCTAAAATTCTTGTTTTAAGGAACTGCTTAAAATTAGTATTTTTTTGAAAAACCAGGGAAAATTGAATGAGTAATAAAACCAATACTAACCACTTAAGTTTTGTTTTCCAGATTTCTTGTAATACTAGGAAGAATAACATATAAAAGAAGGGTGGTAATAACCAATAAAATCTCTGTAATTGAACCATTTTTATGGGTTTAATAAAAGATGTAAGAAATATGCCTAATTCTGTTTTAATAAAAACACTAATGAAAGCTATTGAGATAATGAATATGCTGTAAACATAAATATCTTTATGAATAGTAATCCTTCTTATTCGTGAAAATATAAAAATCGCTATAGTTGTCATACTAATTAATAAGGGTTTTTTTACATTATGACCATATTCACCAAAAAATATTTTCGTTACTATATTGAATGACTTTGTAAATGAAAACACTTTTTTAACTAGCTCACTTCGATGTGAAACGTATAATGGATCTAAAGCAAAAAGAATTAATCTATATTGATGTAGAAAGTATAGAAGCATAAGCAATATAGTGTATATCAAGATATTTTTAAAGCTTTGCTTTGCCAATAGTTTATATATTATAAACAACCAAGATAAGCCAATAATGAAAATTCCTGTAAGTACAAAACTTGAATATACAACATATAATATCAATATTGCGATACTTAATAATTTACGTTTATCAAAAATCAAATACGAATATAGCAATAATGGAATCCCAGCTAAACTAATTCCAGCATTTGGCCAAAATGGTAGCTGAGAAAATATAAGAGATACTGAATATATTAGGAATAGAGAATTATGGCCATATTTTTCTCTTAAAAATAATATCATACCTAAAAATCCTATAAATTGAATTAAAAGAATGTTCATTACATAGGCAATAGGAGTATCAAACAAATAATGTAGCAAGTTTAGAAATGAGAATTCAGCACCAAAAGCTACTCTCGGAATACCTGATAAAGGCTCTTCTATTATTGTTGAACTACTAGAAAAAATGTTCCCAGACTCAATTAATATTTTTTTATTAATAATATTACTGTCTAGGTTATCATAACCAAATTGAGGGTAAAAATCATCACCTAATATTAAATAAGGAACATTTATAACAAGAATTATAGTTAATGCTATTAAAGCAAGATATTTTTCTTTGCCATGAAAATTTTCCATTATTTAATATTCCTTTCCATTGTATTAATTATTATATCTTTTAGATGTGCTATTTCAGATTTTGATATTCCACCCCAAAACGGCATTCTTACCAGCCTAGATGCCACATCTTCAGTTATAGGTAAATCTTCAGGTTCATAACCAAAACTTTTTCCCATGGGTGCAGAATGCAATGGCATATAACCTATATAGGCATAAACACCTTGCTCTCTAAGAGAGTCTATAAACTTTTCTTTTTCTGCTACAGTATTAAAAATCACCCAAAAAGCATGATGATTTATTTTCATATCTTTAGTAATTTCAGGAATTTGAATCAATCCCTGTTCTTGGTATTTGGTAAAAATATCAAAATACATTTTAGTTACTTGTGCTCTTTTTTCAAAAATATCATCTTCTTTCTCTACTTGAGCATAAAGGTGAGCGGCCAAAATATCTGAAAGAAGAAAACTTGAACCATAATCAACCCAGTGATATTTACTTTTTACACCATTAAGAACCAACCTTCGATCAGTTCCTTTTTCTTGTAAAAAGTGAGCTCTTTCAATCCATTCTGGTCTATTCACGACTAAAGCTCCACCTTCTCCACAAGTAATGTTTTTGGTTTCATGAAAACTATATGTAGCAAGATCTGCCCAGGCTCCAGTAGCTTTACCTTTATAGTAACTTCCGTAAGATTGTGCAGTATCATGCATCACAATTAACTTATATTTTTTTGCAATCTCCATTACTTTATCAATTTCACAGGGAATACCTGCATAATCAATTGGTACAATCATTTTTGTTTTTGCAGTAATTAATGCTTCAACTTTTGTTACATCAATATTCATCGTCTCAGGGTCTACTTCGCAAAAAACAGGAATTGCTCCTCTAAGCACAATTGCATTAGCGGTTGAGCTAAATGTATAAGAGGGTAGAATTACTTCATCTCCTACCTGCAAATCAGCTAAAAGTGCTCCCATTTCTAAAGCAGCTGTACCGGAAGGAACAAGAAATATTTCACCTAAATTATGGTTATTTTTCATCAAATCAATTACTTTTTTGCAGTATTGATGATTTCCGCAATGTTTTAAGCTTTTTATAGCATCAATAACATACTTTTCTTCATTTCCTGTAAGGTATGGTTTATTAAAAGGTATAACCATTATTTTCTCCAATTAACGACTTCATTAATTAATCTTGCTTGATTCAATATATTTTCTCGTTCACTATAGTTTCTATAATTAATTGCTTTAGCAAACACTTCTAAACTTTTTATAAAATGGTTATCAGCCGATAATTGATACTCCGTCGATGAGCCTTGTTTTTCTATCATAACTATTGGGTTAACCCCAGGTCCGGCTGTAAAGGCACGATTCATTGTTATTTTTCCTAAATTTCCCCAGATTTCTATCTTATTTTGATAGAAATTATCGAAACCGAAAGCTAATTGACTTGTGATATTGTCTTTATTTCTTAGAACAATGCTTCCTTGAAAATCTACATCACTTCCCTCATTGTTCAAGTAGGCATAATCAAGAGTCTGATCTAATCCTAAAAAAATCTGACTTGCCTTAATAGTATAAGCCCCGGCATCCAATAAGGCTCCTCCACCTAATAGCTTATTATAGCGAAAGTTTGACTGTTCTGCAAATTTAGGGAAACCAAAAGAACTTCTTAAAAGTTTTATTTGACCAATCTCTGGCAATTTATCTTTCACAAATTTAATCTGAGAATGGTATTGAAACATAAAATTTTCATGGACACAGAGATTTTTTTTCCTTGCTAAATCAATTATATCTCTTACTTCCTGATAATTTGTAGCAAGAGATTTCTCAGCAATAACATGTTTACCTGCTTCCAAACTCTTCATTATCCATTGGTAATGCATACCAGTGGGTAATGGGATATAGATAGCATCAAGATCTTGCTCCAGTAAATTCTCATAACCCACAACATAATCACATTTAAATTTATTTGCAAATTTTTGACTCTTATCATTACTTCTGCTGGCTACAAATCTCAAATCAAAGTTATCGGAACTTATGATAGCTGGAATCATCATTCTTTCTGCTATACTTGCACATCCTAAAACACCGATTTTTATTCTATTCATTATTTAAATTACCTATAATCTATTGTTGCTAAAATGCTTCTTGCTTGAATATTAACATAATTGTTGAATTCCATAAACCTATACAGTTGATTTAAGGTCATCCATCTGTAATTCTCAGAAAGTGGTTGGCACTCTCGATAATCTTTTATTTCTATAATCATATTTCTGTTTTGTTCTCTAAAAAACCTGCCACCTTCTTCAGACTGCCAACTATCATGGATTATCTTATGCTTATTAGATTTCAATATATCCAAGTATGGAGTTGTTATTTCACTTTCATAACATTGTATAGTTGGAGCTAATTCGAATTTATCTAAACAGCCTGACTCTAATTTAGCCTGTACTAAAAAATGAAGGACGCCATTAATATTAGAAACAATAAAGGCAAAAATACCTTCCTCTACAGCCTCCATCAAAGGCTGAGTCCAATGAGCAACTTCTCTATTGGAGATAGTAATATCAGCCCCAATTACTTTAAATTTATGAAGTTTACTTCTTATCTCATAATCAGTAATTTCCCAGTCCCTAAGATCTGTTAGTTTTTTTGACCTTATGCTTAAATCATATTTAAATTTCAACTCAGTTAACCAAGATTTTAATTCAGCGAAAGTGTATAGTTGAGAATTCATTGATGTCAAAGATTTGGTAAAATTATTTTCATTATTCATTTCATTATTATAGAATTTGTTCAAAAGTGAATAATTAAGGTTTGAAATTACTGTACGAGAATCCATATTAAGAACATTATCTAATTTCAATGCATCTTTGATTTCCGCTAAGGTTAACCAGATAAAATTCTCCTTATCCTCAACCTTATCCTCAACCTCAATAATAATATTTCTATTTCTTTTTTTGATGAACCTTTCACTCTGTTCTGACTGTAATTGATCAACTACTATTTTTTTATTGGGATTAGCAAAATAATCCAAATAATCAGGTTTCCTGCCACCGTGGACTTGGGTAAAATTACTCTTTGTTGCCTGTATTGTTGGAGAGAGCTGAACATAATTAATGTTTCCAGGTTCAATCTTTGCTTGAACTAGGAATTTATAACCATCTTGGAACTTTCTTACAATAAACCCTAAGTAACCAATTTCTGCTTGATTTATTATTGGTTGATCCCAGCGTTTTTTCTCACCAAAAGATGTCTTAACCTCAATTCCTTCTATAGTGAAAAAACCACCTGAATCATGTTTTATAATTCCTTTTGATTGAGAAAATGTCCATTTCGATAACTCTGCAAAGGGGATATGCTCTATTCTTACCTCAACTAGCGATCTTTGGTATTCAATCCATTCAACTATTTGCAAAGTTTATTTCCTTATTTCTTCAGCCAAATTCTTTAAATAAACCCCATACTCGCTCTTACCAAATGCCTTACTGCATTTTATGAGTTGATTATGATCTATATACCCCTTACGATAGGCAATTTCTTCTAAACACGCTATTTTCAATCCCTGTCGCTTTTCAATAATCTCAACAAACTTTCCTGCTTCTAAAAGTGATTCGTGAGTACCTGTATCTAACCAGGTAGTACCTCTACCAAGAGGGTGGAGCTTTAGTTGACCTCGTTTGAGATACTCTTCATTAACTGAGGTAATCTCTAATTCACCCCTTTGGGAAGGTTTTATATTTTTTGCTATATCAATAACTTGATTATCGTAGAAATACAAACCGACAACAGCATAATTAGATTTTGGTTGGTCTGGTTTTTCTTCAATGGAAAGCACATTCCATTTATCATCTACCTCAGCCACGCCATATCTTTCTGGGTCATGAACATAGTAACCAAATATCTCAGCACCATCTGTTAAATCTGAGACCCTTGTTAATAAGGTAGGTAAGTTTTGCCCATAAAAAATATTATCTCCTAAAATCAGGCATACATTATCTTGACCAATAAAGTCTTCTCCAATAATAAAAGCCTCTGCTAATCCATTAGGTTGAGCTTGCTCGGCATATTCTAACTTTAACCCTAACTGACTTCCATCACCAAATAATTTCTGGAAATTTGGTAAATCATGAGGTGTGGAAATTATTAAAATCTCTTTTATCCCAGCTAACATTAAAATGGACATAGGATAATAGATCATTGGTTTATTATATATTGGCAATAGTTGCTTTGATAAACTAAAAGTTAAAGGATGGAGCCTAGAACCAGCTCCTCCTGCTAATATTATTCCTTTCATAATCTATTCTCCTATAACTATTCCAGCATTAGAAAGTTCATTATTCCTTTTTGGTAAAAAAATAATTCCCTGATTAGCTTCAGTATTGGTATTATATTCGCACAATTCGGTATATACAGTGCTTTTCCAATAGTTGTTAGTAGCATTGATGTTGCTTGAAACACCATTACCGTGGAATTCATCCCCTGGTAAACCCTCTACATGCTTACCTATCAAATCAATAATTGTTCTATCTTCTTTAAAAAAGTTATTGTTTGTGATTATTGGGTTTGAAAAATTATAGATACCTGTACTAATAAACATTCTGTTTACTTCTATATCTGTACTGTCATTTCGAAAACTGTTATATTCAATATTAGGTGAAGAACCACTTGCAGTAATTCCATAATCATTTTTATCAAAATCATTATTCCTTATAATTTGTTCTTGGTATCCTACAGTTCTAATTCCCATGTAGTTATTCAATAAATAGCAATTATAAATCTCGGTAGCATTCATAGATATTTTAAAACCAATGTCGTTCGAGAAAAATATTGAGTTTTTAATCTCACTATTAGAATTTGAAGTAATACCTATCCCAGAATTATTTACTATTAAACAATTAGTTACCACAAAAGTACTATTACTATTCGAACTAATCGAGTTTGAGTTATTGGATAATACACAATTATTAATAGTTACATCAATAACACTGCTTTGGAGTAGTATTGCTGAAGAACTATTTTTAACAGAAACATTACTTATATTTAGAGAATTAATATTGACACATTCTATCCCTCTAAATATATACTTTTCACCTGCTATATTATAAATTGAATTAATTTTAACATAATTATCAGTTCCTATCTCAGTGATATTAAAACTATCCATCATAAATATCTTCTTATTATTGGCCACATCGACATAAGCTCCAGTCTCAAAGCTTATATTACTATTCGCAGGAACAACTAAGTCATCTGTAATATGATACACTTTTCCACTCTCAAAAGTAAAATTTGAAATTGATCCCGCAAGAGAAATAACTTCGTTAAGAACAGCTTCAGCCAGTGATTGATCAGAAGAAACCTCTAACTCATGGATTAACTTATAGCCATAATCTTCTTTATAGTAACAGAGGTTATAATCACCTTTAGCAATAGAAAAACTATACTCTCCAGCAGAATTGCAGTTAACCGTCTTAATGGGTTCAGCATCTCTGATATCGAAGAAAACTTCTTGGTTTATCTCAGCTCCTATATGGGGGTAATCAGCTTTCACTTGAAGAAGATCAGGGTCAATATCTACTGTGTTGTAGATCATTACGATGATATCTTCTAAGCCTGAGGTAACAGGGTTGCCTTCTGTATCCATGAGAGATACCTTACCTGAGAGGGTGAAGGATTCATCCGAGGGAGAGGTAGAGCTGTCGCAGGATAATAATAGCAAGACAGAGATTATTATAAGAAAGTATTTCATGATAACTCCTTTGTTGTCCACGAATGAACACGAATAAGCACTAATAAGAAATTCTATAAAATGATTCTTCGATATTCTAATTTAGGTTTTCCAAAATTAACCAGCAGTGCTAACTTAAACCCAGTTGCTTTCAAATAATTAATTACTTGTGCATAATAAGCATCATTAAATTCTTTAGCAGCCTTTAATTCAAGTATTATATTATTATAACATACAAAGTCAGCAATATATTTTTTATTTAAAATAATTGTTTTATATCTAACTTTTAGTTCTTTCTCTCTTTCAAAGATTATACCTCTCCAATTAAACTCATTTTCTAATGCTTCCTGGTATATTGGTTCTAAAAATCCTGAACCTAAATTATTATGTACTTCCATACAAGCACCTATAATTTTATATACTTCATTCTTATAAAGTAAATCATCTTGATTCATTAGTGTTTATTTGTGTTCATTAGTGGATAAATATCTTTTCTTTTCGGTGGCTAAACAAGCTCTCTTTTCATCCTAGCTATATGCCCCTTACCAACCCCCACCACATCTCTTCCACTCTTTAGCAGAGCCAAAATCTTCTCATCATCAAGGATGTTATTCGCATCCACGATAAGGGTTTGTGGTTTTGTTGCTTGGATAAGCTGATCTGCTGTGAGGTTTAGATAGATATTGTGTTTTACACCAAGAACAACACAATCATATTCTTTAAGGTCTGTGATTTGATGGATGAAATTAGCATCTGGAAGTTCTGGCCATTCATCAACGTAAGGATCGTGCACAACAACGTCTAAGCCATCGTTATCTAATTTTGTGTAGAGTTTTTCTGCTGGAGCATAGCGGGTATCACCTACATCTTCACGGTAGGAAACACCGAGTAAGATTGTTTTAAATTTATCTTCGTGAAATTTTTCTTTTATTAAGTCATAAGTGTGCCATGGCATAGTATCATTGATATTAATACCTTTAATAGTCATAGGTAAATCAAGATTCTCATCATAGAAATTTATTCCAGACCAATAAGCAAGAAGCGTATCTTTTGTTAAACAGTAACCACCTACACCCAATCCAGGATAAAGCATGTTATTATGAGTCTTTCTCTTTTTGATACCTTCAATAACATCGAAGATATTAACTTCCATTTTTTCAGCAAGAAGAGTCCATTCGTTTACTAAAGCTATATTTACTGCACGATAGGAGTTTTCCATAACTTTTGCAAGTTCTGATGTTTCTGTTGATTTTTCCTCCCTAAGAGGGAACTTATCCACTTCAAGCACGTTTTCTAAGAATTCACGAGCCATCTCTGCGCTAATTTTATCAAAGCCTGAGAATGTACGAGGATAAGATCTAATGGAAGCAAGATATTCTTTTCCAGGCATAACTCTTTCATAAGAGTGAGCAATTCGAGGAGGATTAGCTACAACATCTATCCCTCTTTCCATAAATTCTTTGTCTAAAGCAGGTTTGACAACCTTACGACTAAAGCCTGGAGCTACGGTAGTTTCTACTAATACTAAGCAGTCTTGCTTGATATGTTTACCTAGAGTGTGAATTGCTTTAATAAAAGCATCTTTCTCTAAGTAACAGTCTTTAGCATTACCAAGACTTCTTTTCTTAATATCAAGTTGAATATCAACAACAACGATATCAGCTTTTTTGTACCAATTTTCATCTGTAGAAGCTAATAAGTTTTTATATTCTAAAACTGCTTTCTTCAACTGAACCGGGAAAGTTTCATCTTCGTTTTTGAAAGGTAAGTTTCCTAAATTAATTTGATCAATCCTAGCTTGATTCATAGGAAGATCTACACCTATAACATTGTATAATGGGTTTCCTTTTGCATCAACAGCGTTAGCGACGACGGTGGCCATGGCTAAGCCGACAAATCCTAATCCTTGGATAACGACAGTTTTCATATTTCTCCTTTTTCAATACAAAGAGTTTTTACCACAAATGCACAAAGAACACTAAAATAGACACAAAAATAATGCTTAATTTATTAATATTCAGAGCTTTGTTACTGATTTATAATTTATATCTCTTCCTAAAAATTTACCTTAGGTAAGAAAGAATTTAACATAAAGAGTTTTTACCACAAAGACACAAAGAACACAAAAAAAAACACAAAATTATACTTAAAATTTAATATTCAGAGCTTTGCTTGAATACCTATATTTCTCCTAATAAAGAAATTGAATATTATATTTGCCACAAAAGTACTAAAACCATTAAATTAATCAAGAAATTTAGCTTATTTCTTATCTGTGCAGATCTGTTAAATCTGGCTTATCATTGTTCTATTCTTTTCTTATTTTTGCGTTCTTTGTGTCTTTGTGGTGAAAATATACTAATTCATCATTCTTTTTATACCTTCTTTAATATATTTCACATTAAAGTTAACTAAAAAACCAAGTTTATTGTTTGATAGTTTTAAATATGTTAGAAGTTGTGCTTCATGAATCGGTAAAGCTTTTTCTACAGCTTTTAGTTCTAATACGATTTTATCTTCAACTAAGATATCAATTCTGTAATTTACTTCTACATCTATATTTTTATAAATAAGAGGAAGTTCAACCTCTAAATCATTTTTAATTCCTCTGCTTGATAGTTCTACACTAAGACATTTCTGGTAGGCTTTTTCTAATAAGCCAGGACCTAGTACTTTATGTACTTGATAGATTGAATCTATTACTCTTTTGCTTAGAGCATTTAATTCATCTAACTCTTCCATTGCTACATAAACCATCAAAACCTCTTGTTGCTTTAAATTAATCTTCAAATTTATAAGATTAATCTTTATTTCAAAACACTTTTTTGTGTTTTATTTTGTGTTCTTTGTGCCTTTGTGGTGAAAAATAAGCAAGCTTCGCCCTATGACTTACAGATTACCCGCAATCTGAAGCACTATTTACACACTATATATTTTTAAAATTTCAAGTATCACAGAAATTTACAAACTTATGGAATTAAAATAGTTACAATTTCGCTTAGTTATTCTTGGGACAAAATTGAACCTACCTAATTCTCTCAAGTATGTATAATTGTTATTTGGATGTTTTTGGTCAAGAAAAAAAAGAATATTATTGTATTTTTAATTCAATTAGATTGGATTTGCAAAATTTTTCTTTGGATTGATAAATATAATATCCTTTCCTATCAGCACTTTCCGTAAGCGGTTTTATCTCATCCCCTATTTTTAGGTTAATTTCTTTTTCCATTATTTGTGGATAATTACCTGTTTTATCTTTAATCGTAAGAATAGTCCCTTGAGATTTTGAATAGAGAAAATAAACTCCTGAATAAAAATCATTTTTTAGATTGGGTTCTGTAAATTTACCTAAGGAGACTTCAATAACACCCTTAACAAAGTCATACCCTGTTGAGAGCTTGACAAGATGTGAGCCTATAAAATCTCCTCCCATTCTTGCTCCTATTTCAATAACAAATAACTCCCCAGTTTTAGTAATTTTAATTTCCGTGTGAGAGGCGCCATTTTTTACTTCTAAAGAATCTAAAGCAGAGATAACCAATTTTTCAATTTCTTTTTTCCGGGTGGTATAGATTGATGGTTGATGATGTGCAGTTTCGACAAAGTTTGGACTCCCGGTAGTTTCTTTATCCGTAATAGCTAATACATAATGAATACCTTGATAACTTATAGATTCTACACTAATTTCATCACCACTAACAAATTCTTCGACAATACACTCTTTTCTTAATGAATAACCAATTGCTCTTTTTATGGCATTTTCTAAATCATTTATATTTTCTACCTTAGTCACACCTCTACTGCCAGACCTATCTGTTGGTTTCACGATGTAAGGACATTTAAATTCATCCTTGACTAGGTCAATTTTACCCTTATCAAGAGTTTCTAATTTTAGAAACTGGGGGCATAATACTCCATGCTCACTCAACTTTTCACGCATTTTGTACTTATTTGTGGTAACCTCAGTACTTTCGATACTATTTCCAATCAAGTTTAGCTCTGATGTGATATAATTTACTGTGTTCATAGCTAAATCAGAAGCTATCGAAATAACACCCGTTGGTTTTATTAAAAGACACTCTTTAAGAATAGTCTCTTTCTCTGTTATCGAAATTGGGTAAAAATAATTAGAAATACTTCTAGCCACAGCACCATCTTCCCATGCAAAAACATGAGTTTCCAATCCCATTTCTTTACACTTTTTAACCAAGGGTAATTGTAAATAACTTGCTCCAATTACAACAATTTTCATAACCTATTAAAATCCTAACTCGTCATTTATTATTAAAAGATGTATTCTATCTTGATGTTGTTTTACCTGCCCCCTAATTATTACTGTATTTAAACATGCACTCTCTAAATTACTGCATTTTACACATTTTCCTATTTGTAAACAGGGTAATTCATCAAAATTTGTTGAGTGTTTACTATTATGCCTAATATAGTTTAGAGGTGCTGAATAGTTATGTATCCTGTCTAAAGCTGAGTCAATATCATTAACTATTTTATTTCTACCTACAATACATAATACATGCTTTGGTCCAAAAATCATACCAGATACCCTATTCCCGATTCCATCAACAGAAACAATCTCACCATTCATTGTGATAGCATTGGCCCCAATTACTAGCAAATCGCTGGTTAGAGAGTCTCTTAAACCTTGATACCACCGATCGTTTTTAGGCTTCCATATATCATATGGGATATTCATTTTTCCGGGGGGTTCTTCTCCAAACACCGCAAATTGTCCTGTACGAGACCTTTTTAATGGTTGATTAATAACATACCCTTTATCAGTGGCTTGTGATTCAAACCAATCATACATTCCTAACTGATACAATGTTACACTATCACTGAATGCAATATTTTTAATTTCAGCTCTTGTTGTAATAAATTCTTCAATAAATCTAAATATATCAGCTTTTTTAAGAAACGTATGGACATTGATCCGTCTCTTTTCAAAATTTTTTCTTAAACTATTTGTTTTGATTTCAAATAGCTTTTCTTTTTCTTTATCAAGATAAGTCTCATTAATACTGTACATATTTACATCCTTATTTTACGTTCCTTAAAAAGATTGCCGGATTTCCAATCCAAATTTCTTTCTGATTTATGTTTTTTGTTAAGACCGCTCCCATACCAAGAGTTGCATGGTCCCCAATAACCAAGTTTTCTCTAACAGTCGCATTTAAACCAATATGAACCCCAATACCTGTTTCAATATAAGCACCAACTACAGCTTGAGCAGCAATATGATTATATGGTCCTAATTTTGTATTGTGCCCAATACTTGCGCCAACCATTATAAGGGTTCCCTTTCCTATCATCGCTCCAGCAGATATCATAACATAAGGCATAATTACTGCACCTGGTTCAATCTCAACATTAGGAGCAACAAATGCTGTAGGATGTACAAAGATAGCTAAATCAGAATCTACTAACTCTAAACTCTGAAATAAATCTAATCTCTCTTGTTGACCATCTATTCTATATAATGTGTTAATAAATTTATAGCCTTGTTTAGCAAAATTTGAAGCCTCTTTTATTTTCCCTAAAACAGGAAAACCTTCTATTGAGCTTCCCACTTCTTCTCTATCATTCAAATATCCAACTATCTCGTATTCATTACTCCCTCTATTGTTCGCATCCACAATAGCTTGAGCTATGACAGTACCATTACCGATTCCACCTAAAATAATAATTTTTTCCATAATCACCTCTCATCTCTATCTAAAACAATTTCTGTTACATATTTTGGTCTCTTTTTAGTTTCCAAATAAATTCTTCCAATATATTCTCCTAACAATCCTAGAAATATAAAATTTAATCCAAAAAGAAATGAAACGATAATGATTATGGATGTCCAACCAGGAAGAACACTTGCTCCAATTAATTTTCTTACTAATGTGAATATTCCCACTCCAAAGCTTCCTAGCCCAATGAGAAGACCACTATTTGTCATTATTTTCATCGGAAATAATGAATATGAAAATATTCTGTCTGCGGTCAAAGATAACATCTTTTTTAAACTATACCCTGAAGCACCTGCATGACGTTTATCTCGTTTTAAAGGCACTGCAACGTAACTAATCCCTGACCAATATATCAAACTAAGAATTGTTCCTGTGATTTCAGGTACATCCAACAAGTTTATTATTTTATCTCTCTCAATAACCCTAAAGACTCCAAGACCTTTCTCATATTTAATATTAGTTACATTCTGAGAAAAAGTATAGAACATCCAAGAAGTTAATCTTTTTATTGGAGTGTCTCGTCTACTTTCCCAAAGTGCAATAGCCATTGCACTAGCACTTGTTTCCATTTCTTTTATAAGAATAGGAATATCTTCAGGTTTATCCTGCAGGTCGGAATCCATTATAACTACATATTTTCCTCTAGCAAATTTCAATCCTGCCAAAATTGCATTTGCTTGACCAAAATTTTTTGCCTGTTTCAATACCTTAATTTCTTTATATTGCTGAAAAAGACCTACTAAAATGTCATAAGACTTATCTCTGCTACCATCATCTATAAAGATTATTTCATAATCATCGTTATAGAGTTTTATACATACAGGTACTAGCCTCTTGATTAATTCTGACAAAACCTGTTCATCATTATAAACAGGAATTACAACTGAGAGACTATGATTGTTTTTTCTCATTTTTCCTCTTGAAAATTAAGTCATACACGTTTATTCCACCCCCTATAAGTGCAGGTATTCCCATAAGAATTATATAATTCATCAAAGATATTATTAAAGCTACCGTAGGATCAATACCTACTAAAGAGTAGAAATAAGTAAAAGCTCCTTCCCTAATACCAAATCCAGATATTGAAAGGGGAATTATTGAAATAATGTTTATGATTGGAATCATTGCTAAATGATTAATGAGAGGTATATCAATATTAAAAGATTTGAAAATAAAAAAGACATTCAGGATGGTAACTAATTGAAACATAGTTATCAGAACAATTGAGCTCAAAAGAACTTTCTTTACAGGAAATGTCCTAAGAGCATCGTGTAGTGAAATCAGGTAAGAAAAAATTCTGTTTAGATATTTTGATTTAGATAGAAGATTATTAGTTAGATTAAATATATATTGATTACTAATAACGAATCCGAGAAAGATCAATATTATTAAAATGAGTAACATTGCTAAAAACATGTAAAAAAATTGTTGCTGAGTTAATAAATCTCTTATTGAGACTATTCCCCAGATACCTATCAGGCTTAGAATAACAAAACCAAAATAACGCTCTATAATAATTGTACTTCCTGCTTTGCCACGTTTATCAGGATTTCTTTTTTCAATTAAATACATTCTAACTGCATCAAACCCGGTTGATGAAGGTAATACTAAACCATAAAAAATCGATAAGAAATTAATTTTAACAAGTGTTAACGGTTTTTCATAGATCCCTATTGATCGTAAGAAAAACCCCCATCTATTAATCGAAATGGCTGGAATTATTAATGATGGAATAAAAATAGTGAATAATAACCATTTAGGATCACTAATATTTTTCACTTCTTCAATAATACTCTGGATAGAAACACCAAATGTTCTATAAATAAAATAGAACATAAGAAGGGTTATACTTAATTGAATTGTTTTTTTATACTTCATTACTTCTCTTTGCTTCTATGCAGGATTGCTGAACATTTATTAATTAACAATGCGAATATTCTATTTTTGATATCCTGAGGGGTAGCATTTAGATAGTTGTATAATAAAGATTTGAACTTTTTATCTTTCTTAGATTGATTCATTAATTTATTCCTAATCTTTGCACTTTGCTTAGCTAAATGCACCGTTTGCTTATAATACTCTATTTTATATACAAAGTTAGATTCATTAAATATCTTGGATATTTCAATTAGGTATTTTTCATTAATAACATCTGAATTCACCAACATTCCCTTTTCACTAAATTCAAAGGGTTGGAAATGAAATTTTTCAACTATTTTATTTTTAATAGACAATTTCAATACTAAAGATTTATTTACTAAATGTTGATTATAAGCTGTTTGATTAAATTTTGTGTTAAATATAAAATTCCCTAAACTATAGAAGATATATTTGTTTTTATACATTTCATATCCTTGCACTATATGAGGGTGGGTTCCTACAATTAAATCAACCCCTAAGTCAATCATTTTGTGAGCATGTTTTCTTACATCTGGTGGTGGAATAGTTATATATTCATAACCCCAATGAGGATAATAAATCAAGAAATAATCTTCTTTAATAATTCTTTTTATAAATCTCTCAATTTGTTTAAAAGCAATTGTTCCATATTCGG
Organism: Candidatus Cloacimonadota bacterium; assembly: GCA_016838885.1. Classification (GTDB taxonomy): domain Bacteria; phylum Cloacimonadota; class Cloacimonadia; order Cloacimonadales; family JAFGVF01; genus JAEKNW01. The sequence continues at coordinate 8,982 of JAEKNW010000224.1, read as the reverse complement.
TATTTTTAAGATTTCCCCATCTTGTTGCGGAAATGATGCATACTTTTTCTTGAGAATTAATATTAATTTTAAAAGGTAAATCATTTTGCTGTGTTTTCCTTTTTATAACGCCTGAATAATATATTCTATTATCTTCTAAAAATTTTATAGTATCCAAATACCCTTTATCACCAAAATCAAATATATGATTATTACATAAATTTAGATAAGAAAAATGTTTTAGCAAGGAAATTGAGTCTTGAGCAGATTTCAAATTAAGTGGTAAAAAATCCCTTTTCTTCTCACAGTTAGTTATTGGACTCTCTAAATTACCAATAGTAAAATCGGATTGTAATAAATATTCAATTATCATGTCATCTATTTTATAAGCATTTACATCTATTTCACTAAGTGAAATATCTCCGACAAGAGTTAAAATCATTTAATTACCTCAATATTTTTAAATTTACCTGATTTTTCATTAATCTCAATAAAATCCATTCGTTCAATATTAATTTTAACATCTGGATATCTTTTGTTCCAAACATGTTGTGCTCTCTCTTTTGACTTAGAAAAGCTTTCAAGATCATTGGTATATAAATAGAGCGTTATATCACTATTTTTTTGAATTATTTTCCATTGTTCACATCCATCAATTGTCATAAACATCTCATGAGCATGATGATGAGCTAAATATCTATCCCCAGCAATTCTAATTATGTCATCTTGACGTCCATATACTTTTCCAATATTAAAAGATTTACGGCTCACATCTCTAAAACTATTATCAACCACATCACCAACTTCATATCTGATTACAGGAAAACTATAGTTTATTAGATTTGTTATTATCGGAGAGTCATAGCTTTCTAGTTTATTGTTTTCAAGTTTTTTAAACTCAAATAGATTTGAATTGGGGAAAGTTGTCATTCTTCCAGATAAATTTATATCATAGCATAGAGTTGGAGATTCCATACACCCGTAAATATTGACAATTTTATCACCTAAAAACTCCCTAAAATCTTTTTCTTGATCTGAAAAAACAGTCTCTGAGGTGTATAAGAGAAGTGGTATTCTTAAAGATATTTGCCTTTTTTTTAACTCATTGACGATTATCTGCATTATTGAAGGGGTTGACCACAATACTTTAGGTTTCTCCTTAATTAAAGTATCAACAATAATTTTTGGTTCTGTATAAATTGATATTATCTTTCTTTGAAATAATTTTAGTTTTGATTGAAATACTTGGAGTAAAGATAGTTTATTCTCTATATCGAACCTATCATCCTGCTCATATCGAGTTACCATGTATATCTTATCTGTTATCTTATAACCAGCTTTTAACAAGATGTGTAAAACCCGAATATGAGCTGTAAAATCTTCATAAGGTGAAAAAGCAATTTTTACAGGTACACCTGTTGAACCACTAGTTGTGTGAATATTCCTGCCATTTAAATTGGTAGCTATTAAATCCAAACCCGCATTCCTCAAATCTTTTTTATAAATAAGAGGAATTTTTTCTATATCAGAAAAATCTTTTATACCTAAATCATAAACACCATGCACTTTATATAACTTTTCATAAAAGTTAGAATTCCTTTTTGCATATTCGAAGATGTTTCTAAATTTTTCTAACTGGATTTCCTTAATCTTTTCTTCGTTATATTTTTCTACTTTTTTCAGTTCAAAAAAGTATTTTAGTAATTTTAATTTTAGCATAGTTTTTAAATTTTTTCTATCACTTTAAATTTTCCAGTTTTTTTTTTGATTTTAAAATTATCTACAAACTCAACCTTGATCTTCGTTTTCGGAAAATATTTACTCCAAATATCAGTTGCTTTTTTACTTACATCTTTTTTATTTTTTCCGAATTTAATTTTTAATTGTAAAATAATACTTTTATCTTTAAGTTGGATAAACTTATACTGTTCGACGTCATGAAAATCATTAAATAAGTGGTAAGTTTGATGAAATGATAATGTTGATCCATCTTCCATTATTAATATATCATCAAGCCTTCCTTGTACTCTCCCTATTTTTTTTATTGGAAAACTATCCTCATTTAAAACACCAACATAATCCCCTAAATCATATCTAATGAAAGGCATTGTTTTATTTTGCAAATTTGTTATAATTATATCCCCTACTTGATTTCCATTATAACTCCTATAATTAATTACCTCTGTCAAAGTAGTATTAGGTAAAATACTCTTATAATCAATACTATTAATGCTATATCCCATTGATGGGGACTCCATGCACCCATAAGCATCGATTATATCCTTACAAAGATATTTTTTAAACATTAGTATCTGTAGGGGCGATATTGTTTCAGCCATTAAAAATAGAAGTGGGATATTTAGTTTTTCTTTTGTTTCTTCAAGCTTATTCGCTAAAAGAGAAATAAATGATGGTGTTGACCAGACTACAAATGGTTTTATTATTTTAAGTTGTTTAATAATATCCCCTAAAGGTTCAAACATAGAAATTACTACTCTCGGAAAAAGGTTATAAGATTTTTGAAGCTTCTTAATAATCCCCATATCTTCTTCTATTTCAAATTTATGACCTGGCTCATATCTCGAAATTAGCACCATCTTTTTAAAAGGATTATAACCATATTTCATTATTTCTCTTGTAAGCCTAACATGTGAAATATAATCTTCATACTTTGAATATGCAATTTTAAAAGGTTCTCCTGTTGATCCAGAAGTACTATGGATATTAATCTGTTTATCAATACGACATGTTACAATATCATTAATTTTATATTCTCTTAACATTGCTTTTGTAACTATTGGTACTTTTTCAATATCTTTATAAGATTTTATTTCTAAATTCATTATTCCGTTTTTTTTATATAAATCTTGATAAAACTTGGAATTATCTCGAGCATAATCAAAAATTTCTTTAAATTTCTTTAATTGCATTTTTTTTATTGATTTCAATGATGCTTTTTCCCAATAGTTCAATGCGAAATAATAACGTATTAATTTATGTACTATCATCCTAGTCTCAAATTCTATTTTTTACTAACTCTGCTCTGGTAAGTATCTTTTTAGCAGTTTCTACCATAGGAGGTCCGATAAACTTCCCGTTCATCATAGCAACCCCTTTCCCATCTTTTTTTGCTTGTTCAGATAGCTCCAGCATAAGTTTAGCACTGGCAATTTCTTCCTCGGTAGGAGTATAATATTGGTGTACTAAGGGTAATTCTTTAGGGTGGAGGACCAGCATTCCTTCAAATCCCAGATTCTTACCAATGATTAAATTTTTCTCCAAATCAGCAAGATCGTGAACGTTGATATGAACAGTATCTATTGGAATAACATTAGTAGCTCTGGCAGCCATAGCAATTAAAGCTCGCGGTGTAAAGATGCTTGTCTCATCTTTATCATGAATCCCCTGTAAATCTGTAATAAAATCTTCACAACCAAAAGCTATTGCAATAACTCGAGAAGAAGCCTTACAGATATCTTGAGCGTTCAAAACAGCTGCTGCAGTTTCAATAAGAGGAATTATTTTAAATGTTCCGATAGTGTACCCTTTTTCATATTCGATAGTTTCTAAGAGTTTATCAAAGAAATAAATATCCTCAGCAGATTGTGATTTTGGATACATAAAACCAGTGATTCCGGGAATGGTTAATTCATGCACATCTTTAAGTAAAAAACCACTCTCCCTGTCATTAACTCGAGGGAATATTAGTTTCTTCTTCAAATCAGTACCTTCAACATATTCCTTAATTTTCATCCTGGCTACAGCTTTATTGCTTACAGGTAGAACAGAATCTTCTAAATCAAGTAACAAGACATCAGCCTCTGATTTGACTGCACTTGCTAATAATTTGTCATTATGCCCAGGGACAAACATCAAACTTCTTAAAAGGTAATTTGAACTCTTTTTCATAATTTCTCCATTATGCTTAGAATAGTTTTTGCTTTTTTTATTTTTGGTGGTGTGATTAACTTACCACTAATGATTTGATAACCAAGAGACTCGTCTAAATTGCTTAATTGCTGAACCTCAAGTGCCCAATCGACTCTTTCTTGGGCTAATGAAAATATCTTATTTATTATCTCTATTTGATTAGGGTGGATTGAAAATTTCCCATCAAAACCATAAGAAATAGCTTTATTACAATCATGAACTAATTGATCTTTGCTTTTATAATTGCTCGTTATACCGGCAAGACAAAATTTATTAAACATCTTTGCTGATAAAATAAATTTCTGATAAATCCCTTGTATTAATCCGGATAATTCAGACTCACTACGTGGAATATTTATCAGCATGTCTTCTAAACCTAAACCAAGACCTATAACTTGCTCATTATCCACTATAGAAGTAATATTATTTAAGCTGTGAAAACTCTCTATTAAAACTATTAGTCTGTTATTTATCTGTGATGTGATAGATTTCACATCTTCAATAGTTTCAACTTTGGGAAGAACTAAGCCTACTTGAGGATATTTTCTAATTAACTTAATATCTTTAGAAAATTCAGCACTATCAATACTATTACACCTAATCCATATTCGAAATAAATCTTTGGTATTTCCTAATAAATAATCTACTTTATCTCGGGCAATATCTTTATTTATCAAATCTACACTATCTTCTAAATCTAAGATTATATGATCTGCATTTAAAACATTGATATTACTAATGTATTTTGCTTTATCTGCCGGAACGAAATGGAAGGTTCTGTACAAATTTATCCTCTTTTATTTTCGAATTTTGAGCAAGCTTCGCCCTATGACTTACAGAGTATTTATCTGAAGCACCGTTTCTTTTCAACACTAAAACACAATTTTTTTTACCACAAAGACCACAAAATTAATTATTAAATCTTTTATTTTTTAATTCTATTTTCCTCGTAAAATCTAAACTCTCTTATCTGTTATTATCTGTTCAATCTGAGTTATCTGTGTTCTATTCTTTTTTTTTGTGTTCTTCGTGTCTTTGTGGTTTAATATTTAAATTGTCATTGCGAAGCAATACCACAATTTTTCACTATTCATTTTTATTTTTATTTGTTGTTATACAAGCAACTTTTTTTCTTTTGCCATCGTATCATTTATTGTTAAAATATTGCTAGGATTAATATTTAAGCTTTTACATAAATCATTTAATCTAAACTTTAAGGCATCATTTATGGGAGATAACCATTCCATTTTATGATCTTTAATTACCAACAATAATTTTATATTTGTTGTTGAGAAATCTATTTTCTCCAATTCTGTACTAATTTTATCTTTATTCCTCTTGATACAAATTGATACAAATATATTAACTGAATTTATAAATTTTCTGGAAACATCTTTAATATATTCATCAAAATTACATTGTCTATCCGAAAAAGCTTGATTAGGATCTGGTGAAGAACTTTTAGCTTCCAAAAATATCAGAGATTTTTTATAATAGATTATAATTTCTACAATTTTTATCTGTAAAGTTTGAACCATTTTACTCTTTTCTATTTCATAAAGATATTTATCTTCAAAAGGACCGAATTTCATACCTGATTCAGTTATAATCTTACTCATTATCCCAGCCCAGATTAACCTCTTCTTTATAAAGATTGATTGATTCTTCGATGATTGAATTTTCAGGGATTCCATCTATTAAATCAAACTCTAAGAAATTGTTTTCGTGGCTATCATCAAAAAAAATTCCTGAGATTGATGTTTTTTTCTTCTGAGATATCAAGTAAAGTCTTTTAATAACATAATAGGAATGGGTAGCCATAAAAATCTGAATTCCTGTCTCACTTAGTTCTGCCAATAATTCTAAGAATTGCGAGATTGCTTTTGGATGAAGAGCTGATTCAGGTTCATCAATAAAAATTATTGAATCTTTAGTTAAATATCTGTTTCCTAATAAAATATCAATAATTGCTATTTTCTTAATCCCTTCAGCAGTCATACCTATTGAAAATTTTTGATTTCCTTTTTTATAATACCATTTTTCAGTTGCAGTATCAAATTCAATTTTACCATCAATAATCTCTTTTAGATTTTTTCTACAATTAGCAAATTCAGGGAAGTTTCTGCCTTTTTGGGTATTAAGTCTGATTGCTTTGGCAAGATCGTAATAAGTGTTATCAAAGCCGAAAAGCTGTTTATTTTCTCGACTATCAAAACTAATTTTATCTATAGAAGTAATTTCTTTAGCCGGAAGAAAGATTGAATTATCATTTTCTCTTTTATCTATATGATATTCAATTGATTTAATTAGTTTTGAGGTTTCTTTACCAAAAGAAAAATTCCAGTGCTTGTTATTAAAATCCATGCTGAAGTTAAGAGAATTTTCTTCTTTATTAACTAAATCACCAATAGTATCTGTTTGGAAAGTCCATATCAATTTATCTATTAAAATATCAGATAATGATTTAGGATTATCACCACGTCCATACTCTTCAATAGTCTTCATAGCTGTGTAAAGAGATTTAAGAAGAAAGGTTTTGCCAGTAGAGTTTTTACCAATAATGACGTTTAGATTGCTTATGTTATACCAATCTAAATGCTTGATAGGTCCGAAGTTTTTTAGTTCAACTTTGTTAATCATACTTTCTCCTTTTATTATTTTTATTCACCACTGAGACACAGAGGACACAATAATTAATTTAATGATTTAAAGGTTTAATAATTTAATTATTCGCTTCGCAAATGTTTAATAATTTAATCTTTACTTTATATATTAAATATAGTATCTCTTATCAGTTAATATCTGTTCAAACCAAGTTACGTGTGTTCTATGTATTTAATTCTACCTTTGTAACTTTGTATCCTTAAACCTGGTGGTTAAAAATAAGCAAGCTTCGCCCTATGACTTACAGATTGCTATAATCTGAAGCACTTTTTCTTTACCACACGATGGTAAATATCAATTTAATAATTTAAGAGTTTAATAATTTAATTATTCGCTTCGCGAATGTATAAGACTTTAATAAACAAAAAAATCAATTCAATAATTTAAGAGTTTAATAATTTAATTATTCGCTTCGCGAATGTTTAAGACTCTATTTATTTCAGGTTTAATCTGTCTTTTCTGAGTAAACTTAATCTACTTGCGATAAAATCGATTCTTTTTCTTAAACTAAAATATTCATCATCAGTTATATAATTTAAGTCATGAGAAACTATCAACTGGCTTAATACTTCCATAAGACTTGAAAATGCTATCTGATAGAAATGAGCTTGATCTTTAAATGAAGTTCTTGATGAACCTTCAGCTAAATTTGAACTAACAGATATTACTGCTCTTCTAATCTGGTCGATTAAACAGTAATTCTCAGATTTTGGGTATTTATTAGTAGCTTTATAAATATCACTAATAAATAATCTTAAGTCAGTCCAAAAATCAAGTTTCTCAAACGAATAAGTATACATCAAAACCTCGTTTCACTCGTTATTAATATTTAATAATTTAATTATTTAGCAATTTAAACTCTTAAATCATTAAACTCTTAAATCATTAAACTCTTAAATCATTAAACTCTTAAATTATTAAACTCTTAAATTATTAAACTCTTAAATTATTAAATGATAAAAATTATTCATTTGAATAATTTTTATCTATCCACTTCTGGTATTCACCTGTTTTGATATTCTCAATCCATTCTGTATTGGCTAAATACCACTCAACTGTCTTTTCCAGGCCTTGTGAGAAATCCACGGATTGAGTCCAGCCAAGTTCATTCTTTATTTTATCGCAGTTGATAGCATAGCGTCTATCGTGTCCTGCTCTATCTTTTACATAGGTTATTAAATCTAAGATTTTATTCAGATCCTTACCTGATTTCCTTGCTACTAGCTCGCAGAGGACGTGGAGAAGTTTGATATTTTCCCATTCGTTTTCTCCACCGATATTGTAGGTTTCGCCCCTTCTTCCATTTTGGATAATCTTCCAGATACCAGAACAATGGTCTTCTACATAGAGCCAGTCTCGGATATTTCTGCCATCTCCATAAACAGGTAGATTCTTATCTTCTAACATATTAGAAATCATGAGGGGGATAAGTTTTTCCGGGAATTGGTAAGGACCGTAGTTGTTGGAACAGTTAGAGATAGTTACAGGTAATTTATAGGTATGGAAGTAGGCTGAAACAAGATGGTCGGAAGATGCTTTGGAAGATGAGTAAGGAGAACGAGGATCATAAGGTGTGTCTTCGTAAAAATAACCTGTTTCACCTAAGGAACCATAAACTTCATCAGTTGAAATATGATGAAAGAGAACATCTTGTCTGTCCTGCCAGTGCTTTCTGGCTAATTCTAATAAGTTAAATGTTCCGATAATGTTTGTTTCAATGAATTCTTTAGGTCCATGAATTGACCTATCAACATGGGATTCAGCTGCAAAATGGACAATAACTTGAGGTTGGTATTTGGTAAATATTACATCCATAGCTTCATAATTGCAGATATCTATTTGGTGAAAGCGATACCTGTCGTCATATTTTTGGGATATATCTGAGAGATTTTCTAAATTTCCGGCATAAGTTAATTTATCAACGTTGATTACTAGTCCTGTAAAATCTGTCTGCTCAAAAAGATAGTGAATAAAGTTTGCACCAATGAAACCAGCACCACCTGTTACCAAAATATTACCGTTTATATTCATGTTTAAAGTCCTCAAATGTCTTATTTAATACTTAGACTATTTAAAAAGATGTTAAATAGTGGTCAAGTGTTTTTTTCTTAATCTTGATTTTTTTTCACCACAAAGGCACAAAGGCACAAAAAAGAAGAAGGAAGAAAGTCTATCCACTAATTTCACTAATTACACGAAGAAGAAAATCCTTAACACAGAGTTACACAGAGGTCACCACAGAGTTGCACAGAGTTTTTAAGAGAAGAAAAAAGAGAAGAACTTTAACCACCGATAACACCGAAGAACACCGATAAGAAGAAGAAAGAAGAGTTTCACCACAAAGGCACAAAAAGAAGAGTGAAAAATGAAAAGTGAAAAGTGAAAAATTGAGGTATTGCTGCGCAATGA
>JAEKNW010000223.1 GCA_016838885.1 Candidatus Cloacimonadota bacterium | reverse complement strand
TTTGTGGCAAAAATCATCTTCTTCTTCCTCTTAATCAGTGTGAATCAGTGTAATCTGTGGACTTTTATCTTCTTTCTTATCCGTGTTTATCAGTGTTATTCCGTGGCTAAATATCTTCTTCTTTTTATTAGTGGCGGACAGAATGTCCACCGTCCGACTGAAGAGGCTTTTATCCGTGTTATTCTGTGTTAAGGAACTTGTGAAAAAATTCTCCCCGTCTCCCTTTCTCCTCGTCTCCCCGTCTTTTCTTTGTGCCTTTGTGTGAAGAATTTCCTAGATAAATTTCTTTTTTTTCTTTCCTTTAAAAAAAATCCTTGACAGTATTGAACCATTGTTCATTATTGTCTCATATTTGAAAGGAGATAATATGCCGAGACCAAAAATAAGACGTATGGTGGCGAGTCCACCCCGCTTTAGCAGCTTCAAGCCTGTGGGAGTTAGAAGGGCGAGTTTAGAGCGAATAGTTCTGAGTTTAGATGAAGCAGAAGCTATCAAATTAGCTAATTTTGACAAACTAGGTCAGCAGGAAGCTTCTGAAGAAATGGGAGTATCAAGACCTACATTTACCAGATTGTTAGATAGTGCTCAGCAGAAAATAGCTGATTTCTTAATTAATGGTAAGGAGTTAATTATTGAAGGTGGAAATATTCATTTTAGAGAAAATTTTTATGAATGCCTTGATTGTGGGCATAAGTTCAAAATAGATATAGAAATTGATGTCAAACAATGTCCTTCATGTGGCTCAACCAACCTATTAGACTTCGCGGGAAGATTTGGGCATGGTAGATGCTGTCGAAGAAGAGGACGAAATTAGGAGGAAGTATGCCTTTTAGAGATGGAAGTGGTCCTAATGGAAGTGGACCAATGACAGGTAGAGGAATGGGAAATTGCAATTCGAACCGTGATTTTGCAGACGATTTTTGTGGTCGTGGCAGAGGATATGGCAGAGGATATGGAATGGGAAGAAGAAACGGCGGTAGAGGTTATGGTTACCGCCGTGGATTCGGATTTGAAGATATAGAAGACAGTCCAGCGTCTTACAACAAATCCTATTTAGAAAGTATCGTAAATTATCTTTCAGACAAACTAAACTCTTTTAAACAGAGATTAGACGAGTTAGAAGATAAAAAGTAATAAGCAACTTAGAACCCGCAATCGAGGTATTAATTATGTATAAAATCGCAGTAGCAAGTGGGAAGGGAGGAACAGGGAAAACCACTGTATCCACTAATCTTTCTCACTACTTAGCTCAAGAACAGGCAATCTTATTGGCTGATATGGATGTAGAAGAGCCTGATTCACATATTTTCGTGCAGGGTCAATTATGGCAAGAAAAAAAAGTATATAAAGAAGTTCCTACTCTGATTAAGGATAAATGTGTTGGTTGTGGAAGGTGCAAAGAGGTTTGTGCTTTTAATGCAATCACCATGTTAGGTAAAAGAGTTTTATTCTTCAATGAGCTATGTCATAGCTGTTATGCTTGCCTTGAACTCTGTCCTCATCAGGCAATAGAGATGAAACCCCAGATGTTAGGTCAACTCACTCAGATAAATGATAAGAATCTCACCTTTTTAGAAGCAAGGTTAGATATCGGCCAAGAACAAGCTGTTCCCTTAATAAAACAGAGTTTTGACTTCATTAAAGAGAATATCCCAGCTGAGATAGGGATTATTGATTCACCTCCCGGGTCGTCATGTCCTGTAGTGGAGACAGTCAAGAATTGTGATTTCGTCTTTTTAGTTACCGAACCTTCACCTTTTGGCTTAAATGATCTAAAAATAGCTGTGGACACTGTCAAACTACTTAAAAAGGATTTTGCCATAATTATCAACAAAGATGATGGTGAAGAGAATATTATCAGAGATTATTGTAGTAAGGAAGATTTAGAGATACTGGCTGCTATTCCAGAGAAGCAGTCTATTGCTGAACTTTATTCACGTGGATCTTTGATTTATGAGGAAGATGTTGATTTTCTTGGGGAAATTCAAAAAATTGCAAGTAAAGTTAATAGCTTAATGAGGAGGAAGAGATGAAAGAGATTGTAGTTATATCAGGAAAAGGTGGAACAGGTAAAACCACGATTACAGCTGCACTTGCTTATCATCTTCAAGATAAATGCATTGTAGCAGATTGCGATGTTGATGCTGCTGATATGCACTTAATCTTCTCCAATAAGGCTGTTGATAAGAGAAAATTTTATAGCGGTAAAGAAGCTGTCATTAATCGTGAATTATGTAAGAATTGTGGTTTATGTCAGCAAAAATGCAGATTTGATGCTATCATCTCACTTAGCAACTACAAAAAAGTTGATCCTTTAAGCTGTGAAGGGTGTGGACTTTGCTCACATATCTGCCCCTATAATGCTATTAGAATGGTTGATAGATTTGTGGGAGATTTCTTTATTTCGGATATTAGGACTAATACTAAAATGGTTCATGCTAAACTTTTACCTGGTGGAGAGAATTCAGGTAAGTTAGTTGCAGAAGTAAAAAAAGAGTCTCGTATTCAAGCTGAAAAATATCAGAAAAACTACATCATTGTTGATGGTTCCCCCGGTATCGGATGTCCGGTTATATCCTCCTTAAGCGGTGCTGATCTAGCCCTCTTAGTTACCGAGCCAACTATGTCAGCTCTCCATGATTTAAAAAGAGTTGTTGAGCTTCTACAAAAGTTTCTAATACCGGCAGGATGCATCATAAATAAATCAGATTTGAACAAAAATATCTCCCAAGAGATTAAAGAATTTCTAGAAGAGAACCAGATAATTCTACTTACTGAATTCACTTATAGCAAGAATTTCATTCATGCAGTGAAGAGTGGGCAAGCAATTAATGAGTATGACCCCTTCTATACCCAAGAAGCAATTGCTGATGTATGGAATAAAATAGAAGTATTAGTTAATAAATAATAAACATAAAGGATAAAAAAAAATGAAAATAGCAGTTAGCACAGTCGGAACTAAAAAAGATTCCAAATTAGAGCCTCGCTTCGGCAGAGCAAATTATTTTGTAGTATATGATACAGAGACAAAAGAGTATACTTTTATCGACAACCAAGAGATTCAGGAAACTGCTCATGGGGCAGGACCTCAAACTTCTCAGAAAATTTTTGACGCAGGAGTGAATGTAATTCTTACCGGTAACGGCCCGGGAAAAAATGCTTTTCAAGTCTTAGAAGCCGGAAATATCAAAATGTTCATCTGTAAAGAAGATATCACTGCTGAAGAAGTTATCACTAAATACTTGAACAATGAACTAAAAGCCTTCGAAAACTAAAGATAGAAATAATTAGGAGAATTTATGAAATTAATCGTAGCATTACCAACAGAAAATAAGCAGATTTGTGCTCATTTCGGACATTGTGAAGAGTTTGCTTTCGTTACCACTGAAGATGGTAAAATCACTAACATTGAATGGGTTACACCTCCGGAACATGTTCCCGGCTTATATCCAAAATTTGTTGCTGAAAAAGGAGCAAACATCGTAATCGCGGGTGGCATGGGGATGCAAGCCCAAGAACTTTTTAAGCAAAATAACGTTGATGTCTATTACGGCGTTGAAACTGACTCTCCAGAAAACATAGTAAATACATATCTCAAAGGTGAACTCGTAGCTGGTAAAAACCTCTGCGATCACTAAACAAAAACAATCTCCAATGAAGAAGCGGGTAGTAATATACCCGCTCTTTTTATTTCCAAACTTCACTCATTAATTAAACAGTTCAACAATTAAACAGTTCAACAATTAAACAATTAAATAATTAAATTCTTAAATTCTTAAATTCTTCCTACATATTATAAAATTCAGTTTTCCCTGATGGATAGATTAATTCAACAGTCTTTCCATGGAACTTTACGACCACTTGACTATTACCATCATTCTCTAAAACCCATTCTTCATTTTCAGGACTATACAAAAGGCTCAAATAATCACCAACACTTTCTCCATCAAGAGCTACAAGGTCAAATCTGTTTGGAGTCGCAATTAACTCATAAGACCCCTTATCTGTTGTTATAATTCTTGAATCAATATCTCCAACATTCATAGCTAATGGATTTTCACCTGTCCAAAACTCAATTAAATTCAAGGCTACTGCATCAATAAACATAGCACCTGAATAGATAGGAAGTATTACTAATCCCCAACCAACTGCACTTTGGACAACTTTGTCCCCTACATTTCCATTCCAGTTATAAATCTTGCGGGTTAAGGTAAAATTACCATAACACCCTGTCGCTATTAACGTAACAATAACTAAAATAACCATCAATAAGTTTCTTTTTAAACGCATTTTTTCTCCTACAGTTTTTTTTTATAATATAATCATTTACCCCGCAATAGCAAACTGATTTTTGAATGTCGGTGAAGAGTGAAGAGTGAAGAGTGAAGTGTGAAGAGTTGTACAATCTCATGCTAGCTGATCCGAGGGGATATGGACTGGGGGCATCTTGCCGCCAGATTCTACAGGCTTTCCAAGCCTGTTGTGGAAGCAGGGGTGCTTCCACTCCATGCCACTTGTTGCCGGATTCATAAGCACGCTGTCAATTTCCTGCTAGCTGATCCGAGGGGATATGGACTGGGGGCATCTTGCCGCCAGATTCTACAGGCTTTCCAAGCCTGTTGTGGAAGCAAGATGCTTCCACTCCATGCCACTTGTCCCCAGATTCTACAGGCTTTCCAAGCCTGTTGTGGAAGCAAGATGCTTCCACTCCATGCCACTTGTTGCCGGATTCATAAGCACGCTGTCAATTTCCTGCTAGCTGAAATCAGGGGATATGGACTGGGGGCATTGCCGCCAGATTCTATTAGATACCAGATTTTGTAAACATGCCACTCAAATTATTTTAAACTATTTTTTACAAACCGGGACATTTTTGAAAAAGTGGACCCTATATATATATGAGAGGTTGATTAGGGAGATAAAGAAATTTTTTGCTATTCGCGAAAAGACGGGGAGACGGGGTGAGAGGGAGAATTTTTTTATCTGTTGCAAACTCCCTGGGTTAGCGTAGCTTTAGCGAATACACATGGTTAATCTCTTCATCTAAATTATTTTATAACATAATGATAAAAAAATTTTGTCTTATGAAATTATCGTTTATAATGTTAGTAACTAAGTTCATAGGA
>JAEKNW010000222.1 GCA_016838885.1 Candidatus Cloacimonadota bacterium | reverse complement strand
AGGCATATAATATATATATTCCTGAAAATTATGTAGCTTACTTTTGCAAAAGAAGATAGTGCTATTCGCAAAGGTCTACTGCATTATTTGGGTTTAATGTCTTGAGTGTTTATTGGGCATCTATTGGGGATCTATTGGGGGTCTATTGGGCGTCTATTAGTTCTCCATTGGGTCGTGAGCAAATAAACATCCAATAGAAAAGTAGTAAAGTTAGGATGCTTGCTCGATTGACAAGAGAGAGAAGCTAAAGGTTTAGGTTAGGGAAATAATAATTCTACTGCATTATTTGGGTTAAAGAATATCCAAGCTTACAGCTTGGTGAAATCTGGCGGCAAGATGCCCCCAGTCCATATCCCCGTGCTTCAGCTAGCAGGAGATTAACTACTTGGTTAGATTCTGGCAACTAGTGGCATGGAGTGGAAGCACCCTTGCTTCCACAACCAAGCTCTTCAAGCTTGGTGCGGGCGAGGACGCCCGCCTTCCGACCATGGGCTCAAGATTAATGGTTATCTTCAATGAATAGCAAGTTCTCAAGGCGGTAGTTGGCGGCAAGCTGACCAGGTTTCCTGAAGAGTTCAACTCTATCGATAAACCCGGATGATGCAGTAGAGCTTGATACATGAACAGTCTCTCCCTAATATTTCTAAAAAATCGAATTATCTTGACAACTGTAACTAAATGTAAAATAATAAATTTGCAGTTAATATATGTATGAACTTGCTCAAGAGTTAAGTAAGAATTTTAAAGCACTAAGTATTTTAAGTTAAACTAAAGAGAAAACACCATATTGGAGGAATGTATGAAAACATTTCGTGTATCTTATTTTTATATTATTATGACTATACTATTTTTTGGAAGTATTGGTCTTATCCAAGCTAATCAAAAAACTACTTCCAGAGCATCACTTTATTTTCCTCAAGATTCTTCTTCCCGACTGGTAGAGGACATATCAATTATTGTTAACAACACATCTTTAACTCTTACATGGACTCAAGTCGCAGGAGCAACTTCTTACAAAGTTTACTCATCTTCTGATCCTGAACTTGATTTTGTCGAAGATTTAACAGGGACTTTTTCTGCTAGCAGTTGGACTGCTCCTGTAAGCACTGAAAGAAGATTTTATTATGTTGCAGCAGTTACTAATGAAATCCAAACTTCTTTTGTCTTAGTTGAAGGAGGAACATTTAGTAATGGTACTTCCAATATAACGCTTTCATCTTATTACATATCTAATTATGAATTAACCCAAGCTGAATATGAAGCATTAATTGGGGTAAATCCATCCTATAATTATAATAATGGTAATAATCCTAATCATCCAATGGAGATGATTTCTTGGTATGATGTTCTAGCCTATTGTAATTTAAGAAGTATGGAAGAGGATTTAACCCCATGCTATACTTATTTAAATTATGGTTATGATCCTAATGGATGGCCAGAAGGCTGGAATTCAACAAGTGCTAATCATGTAAATTTTGCCTGTGATTTCCAAAATAATGGTTATAGATTACCAACAGAAATGGAATGGATGTTTGCTGCCAAGGGAGGAAACTTATCTAATAATTATACTTATAGTGGAAGTGAAAACATCGGAGATGTATCCTGGTATAATGAAAATTCAGGTAATAGCTCACATGAAGTTGGAACCTTAGCTCCTAATGAGTTAGGCTTATATGACATGAGTGGTAATATTTTTGAGTTATGTTGGGATATTTATGGAGATTATCCCACAAATGATCAAACTAATCCTGTTGGACCAAATACAGGTACACATCGATGTATTCGTGGGGGTGGTTGGAACTATCCTTTCTTAAATTCAAGAGTATTCCATAGGAGTATTACAACACCAACATCAAGAGGTGGACTTGTTGGTTGCCGTTTAGTAAGGTCAAGTATGGAAGAACAGATTCCGGAACCTGAGTTTAATCCTACTCCGGGAATATATAATGAGCAACTAAGCGTTACTATTACTTCTTCAACACCGGGGGCTATCATTCGCTATACTTTGGATGAAACAGAACCAAACGAGAACTCTGATCTTTATATAAGCCCAATTGATATATTTTTCTCTACAGTTATCAAAGCAAAGGCTTATAAAAATGATATGATACCGTCAATGGTTGCTGAAGCAGAGTATCTGATTCAACCCGAAAGTTTTGTTCTTGTGGAGGGAGGAACATTTAATAATGGAACTTCAAATATAAGTCTTAGCACTTTCTATATAGATAAGTATGAAGTAACTCAAGAGAGTTATTTAGACATAATGGGGACCAACCCCTCTTATTTCACGGGTAATTCAAACAAACCTGTAGAAAATATTAGTTGGTTTAATGCCATTGAATACTGTAATCGCAGAAGTATCCAAGAGAATTTAAACCCTTGTTACAGCTATGATGATTATGGGTCAAACCCTGATGAGTGGCCTGAGGACTGGGATTCACATGCTTCAAAACAGCATTACATTTCTCTTCTTACTTCTTCCAATGGTTATCGCCTACCAACTGAGATGGAGTGGATGTTTGCAGCTAAAGGAGGGAATGAAAGTTCAGGCTATACCTACAGTGGAAGTAATAATGTTAATGATGTTGCTTGGTACGAGAACAACGCTTATTACTTACCTGAAGGAAGCTCAAATCCTAATTATGGTACACATGTCGTTGGAACTAAGGGATCTAATGAACTTGGTATCTATGATATGAGTGGAAATGTCTGGGAAATGTGTTGGGATTTATGGGGTAATTATCCCACAGAAGATCAAACTAATCCTACTGGTTCAACAAGTGGCGATCAACGAGTCAAGCGTGGTGGAGCTTGGTGTTATTCTAATGAATTGTGCAGTGTCAGTTACAGAATAGAAACATCTATCTTTGCAAATCAAAACCATATCGGTTTTAGATGTGTTAGAAACACTTTATCCAGACAAGCTGAAAGTCCAACTTTTGATATTCCTTCCGGAACTTATATCACATCTCAATATGTAACCATTTCTTCTTCAAATTTAGGGGCTGAGATTCGCTACACAATAGATGGAAGTGAGCCAACAGAATCTTCCTTACTATATACTTCTCCTGTGGAAATTCTCTATTCCTGTACCCTAAAAGCCAGAGTTTTTAGAGATGATTTATACCCTTCTGCTGTAGCTCAAGGAGAATACAATATTGTTCCTGATAATTATATTTTAGTTGAAGGTGGGACTTTTAATAATGGAGTTGCCAATATTACTCTTTCACCCTTCTATATAGATAAATATGAAGTTACTCAAGCAGGATTTGAGGCAGTAATGGGAATAAACCCGGCACACTTTACAGGAAACGAAAATAAGCCTGTAGAACAGGTCTCATGGTATGATGCTATTGAATACTGCAATCGCAGAAGTATTCTAGAGAACCAGGATCCTTGTTATTCCTATAACTCTTATGGAACTAATCCTAACAACTGGCCGACAGATTGGAAAAGCAATGCTAATAATACTGTTAATATTACCTGCGACTGGAGTGTAGATGGCTATCGACTACCAACCGAGATGGAATGGATGTTTGCTGCTAAAGGTGGAAACCAGAGTTTAGACTATACCTACAGTGGAGGAAACAATGTTTGGGATGTTGCCTGGTTCAATGGTAATGCATCATTAGTAACAGGAGGAATATCAAATCCTGATTATGGTACTCATGAAGTAGGGTCAAAAGATGCTAATGAACTTGGTATCCATGATATGAGCGGAAATGTTTGGGAATGGTGTTGGGACAATCAAGGAAATCTACCTGAAGGTGACCAAATTAATCCTCTTACAGATCAAAGCAATTCTTCTAAGGTTATTAGAGGAGGTGCATGGCAATATGATAATCTTAATTGTTTTGTAAATAGTCGAGCCTTCCTTACAAATACTACATTATCCTGGTCAACAGGTTTTCGCTGTGTCCGTGGTATTCACCAAGAACAAGTACCTACTCCTAGCTTTAGTCACCCAGGAGGACATGGTCATGATCAATTCTATCTTTCTATTACTTGTGAAACTCAGGGGGCTGTAATCAAATATACTCTTGATGGAACAGAACCTACATTGAATTCCGCTACTTTTACTTCAAATATTTGGATAACTAACAACACAATATTAAAAGCTAAGGCCTTTAAAACCGGTTTATTTGATTCAGAAACTGCTGTGTTTGAATATAGAATTTATCCTACAAATTTTGTTTTTGTTGAAGGGGGAAGTTTCTCTAACGGTACTTCCAATGTAACTGTCTCATCTTTCTATATAGATAAATATGAAATGACTCAGAACAGCTATCAGAGTGTTACTGGAGATAATCCATCCAACTACCCTAATTCCTCATGGCAACCTAATCGTCCGGTTGAAAATGTTCATTTTGTTAATGCAATGATCTATTGTAATAAAAGGAGTATTGCTGAAGGCCTGACACCCTGTTACGAAGTCACAAATTATGGAACTAATCCTGACAATTGGCCCTACTCACCTTATAATTTCAACATTCAAACCTCGTGGATTACCTGTGATTGGAATGCAGACGGCTATAGGTTACCTACCGAAATGGAATGGCTGTACGCTGCTAAAGGAGGTAATCAATCCCAAAATTTCACATATAGTGGATCCAATAACATAGATGATGTAGCATGGTATGAATCTAATGCCAATCTAACTTCGAGTGTAGGGTTAAAGCAAGCAAATGAATTGGGGATTTATGATATGAGTGGAAATGTCATGGAATGGTGTTGGGATTATTTTGAAAATTATCCTAACACCCCACAAGTAGATCCTACAGGGCCAACTACAGGTACAACTAGAGTGTTTAAAGGTGGTTCTCATTCAAGTGAATCTTGGGCTTGCAACCTAGGAACTAGAGGACATACTGGTATAAATTATAAAAGTAGTAATTTAGGTTTCAGAGTTATAAGAATTATTCCATAAAAAACTACAATCAAGTAAATAAATACAAAAAGAGGAAGACTTTACAGCCTTCCTCTTTGAGTTTGGAGAGAGATTACTACATTATTATCACATTTTGCAATTATCTTTAACCCAAATAATGCAGTAGAAAAAAAATACGTAAAAAAAAGTTGCATATTTTCCCTATACCTAATGACTTGGAATCATTATTAATCAAAATCAACATAG
>JAEKNW010000221.1 GCA_016838885.1 Candidatus Cloacimonadota bacterium | reverse complement strand
CGAAGATGACGGGGTGTTTAAGTCTTGCTTCGCAAGAATGAAAAGTTAAAAGTGAAAAATGAAAAATACGGGGGTGTTCGATGGCGGGGAGTTCAAAGAAAAGAAGAAGAGCTTTCACACAAATTTACACGAATTATTTTTCGCTGATCGCGAAAAGACGGGGAGACGGGGAGAATTTTCATTCCTGTTAAACCCAAATAATGCAGTAGATCTTTGAGAATAGCACTATATTCTTTTGCAAAAGTAACTTCCATAATTTTCTGGAATATATATTATATGCCTTCAAATTCTGTAAGTTATTTTGCTAAAAGAATCTGCACTCTTCTCTAAAGCTCTACTGCACCATTCGGGTTAAAATGAAAACAGAGTATGAGTGAATCCCTCAGGGATTTTTACCAATTCATTCGGGATAAATCTTTTATATTGACACAAGACCCTATTTTTGTATCTTGTATTTTGAATAAATAAGGAGAATTAAAAATGTATAAAATAAATGTAACATCTCATTTTTCTGCGGCTCATAATCTTAGAGAGTATCCGGGCTTATGTAAAAACATTCATGGTCATAATTGGAAGGTGAGGATTTGTTTAAACTGTGAAAAAGTTGATGAGTTAGGGATGGCTGTTGATTTTACAGTAGCCAAAGAGTGGTTAAATAATTTAATGGAAGAGCTGGATCATAAGCATTTGAATACCATTGAACCATTCATTGAACTTAACCCAACTTCTGAAAATATTGCTCAATATATCTATAACAGGCTAAAGCTGATGATAGATATAGAGGGTGTAAGTGTAAATGAGATTGAAGTTTGGGAATCTGAAAAATCTTCTGTGGTTTACTCTGAGTAGTTATGAGAATAGTTGAATCTCAATTTGTTAAAAGTGCTGTATATCCTAAGGATTATCCCGAAACAGTTTTTGGTGAGATTGCTTTTGCAGGAAGATCTAATGTGGGAAAATCAACCCTTATTAACACCATAACTAATAGAAAATTATTAGCTAAAACTTCAGGTAAACCAGGGAAAACCAGACTGCTAAATACTTTCTTAATTAGAGTCAAATTTCCTGATAGTGAAGAATCCGGTTTCTTCAATATTTGTGATCTTCCAGGTTATGGCTTTGCAAAGGTATCTCTAGATGAACGTGACTCATGGAGAAGAATGATTTCTACCTATTTTACTGAAAGATACCAGCTTAAAGGGATTGCCTTGTTGGTTGATATTAGAAGAAAAGCAGACCCTAAAGACATCTTAATGAAGGACCTCTTAGTAGAATCTAAAATTCCCTTTTGTTTTATTGCAACCAAATGTGATAAGATAAAAAAGACTATTATTCCAAAAGAAATCGCACGAATTAAAAGAGAATTTGAACTCACTAATGTAGAAGTAATTCCTTTCTCTTCAATTAAAAAAGTGGGGATAAATCAAGTTACCCACTGGATTGAAAAACTACTGTTTTAAAGGAAAATAATGAAGAACTTTGATGTTATTGTGGTTGGAGCCGGGCATGCCGGAGTAGAAGCTGCATTCGCAGCAGCCAGAATGGGGGCAAATACAGCGATTTTTGTAATCAAGATGGAGAGTATTGGCAGAATGTCTTGTAATCCCTCGGTTGGAGGTCCTGCCAAAGGGCATTTAGCTCGGGAAATTGATGCATTAGGGGGAGAATTAGGCTATGTGTCAGATTTAAGTGGTATTCAGTTTAGAATGCTGAATCAGAAAAAAGGTCCGGCTGTGTGGGCACCTCGTTCTCAAAATGATAGAGATCTTTACTCGAAAATAATGAGACAGCACTTAGAAAACCAAGCAAATATTCAGATTATTGAAGATACTATAGCTGAGATTCAAGTAGATTCTCAGAATAGAGTTACAGGAGTAACATCATATATTGGTTATACTTATAATGCACCTAAAGTTATCTTAGCGAATGGGACTTTCCTAAAAGGAGCCATTCATATTGGGCATAAACAATATCCCGGGGGCAGGTCAGGTGAACCTGCTTCAAATGAACTTTCAGCCTCCCTGAGAAAAATAGGCTTAAATCTTGCTCGTTTCAAAACAGGAACTCCAGCCAGGATAGACTTAAGAACTGTTGATTTGTCCAAGATGGAAGTTCAACCCGGAGATGAAAATCCCAGCGGTTTTTCCTTCTATCGAGATGTTGAAATAAAGAATTTAGTAGATTGTTGGCTTACTCACACTAACCCTAGAACTCATGAAATCATAGAAAGTAATTTAAAACAATCTGCTCTTTATGGTGGGAAAATATCAGGTATAGGACCTCGCTATTGCCCTTCTATTGAAGATAAAATTGTTAAGTTTTCGGAAAAGAACCAACACCATGTTTTTATAGAACCAGAGGGAACCAACACTCATGAGGCTTATGTTAATGGTGTAAGTAACTCCCTTCCTCCTGATGTTCAAATCGAAGTTATTCATTCAATTTCTGGTTTAGAAAAAGCAAAACTTCTTCGCTATGCTTATGCTATTGAGTATGATTATGTTATTCCCACAGATATTAAATCAACTATGGAAACAAAGAGTATATCTGGTTTATATTTAGCAGGACAAATAAACGGGACCTCCGGTTATGAAGAAGCTGCGGCTCAGGGTATTTCAGCTGGGATAAATGCAGTTTTGTCTCTGAATCATGAAGATGAGCTTCATTTTGATAGGTCTAAATCCTATATTGGTGTCCTCTTAGATGATTTAGTAACTAAAGGGACAAATGAACCTTATCGTATGTTTACCTCAAGAGCAGAGTATCGTCTCTTTCTTAGACAAGACAATGCTGATGAGAGACTTATGCCACTGGGTTATAAACTCGGCTTAGTTTCTGATGAAAGATGGCAGAAATTCAGCAGAAATCAAGAGTTAAAAGAAAGAGTTATTGAAAAACTAAGTAACACTAACTGCCTTGCTATCGAAGGTGTTAAAGAGCCAATTAAATTTATAAAACTTTTAAAAAGACCTGATATATCTTTTTCAGACCTTACTCGCTTTGGTTTTAAATTTCCCGAAGTTATCACCCAAGATGTTGCAGAACGAGTCTCCTTGGAATGTAAATATGAGGGATATCTAAAACGCCAATTAGCTGATATAGATAAATTTGAGAATTTGCAAAACTACAAAATTCCTGATGATATTGATTTTATGAAACTTGATTCCATAGCCTACGAAGCTCGTGAGAAGTTAAATAAAATAAGACCTACTAACATGGGGCAGATGTCGCGGATCCCGGGGGTAAACTTCACAGATGTCTCATCTTTATTGGTATATTTAAAAAAGTATTACAATAAGAGGTAGTTTATGAAAAATGTGTTTTTACTGATACTTGTAACTTTACTATTATCTTGCTCGGGAAACAGAAGTCAAACTAACTTTGGTGGACTAAAGAATCAAGGGACTGAAGATGATTTGCTAGTTTTAGAATTACCAAATTGGTTTTTAAATATGCCTTCTGATTCAAGCCTAGCCCCAGGAATTGCCCCAGCAGATTTATTCAATCCAGAAACTACTGAAGAGTCCATCAAAGAAAATGCTTCAATTATAGCCAACAGAAATGAATCTGCTATTGTTATAGCTAAACTTAAAATGCGAGATTCTCAAGATAATCTAACCCCCATCTTGACATCTTTTAGACTGCAAGTAGCAGAGGATATTCCAAATTTGAAAAAATATTATGAAAGCTGTCAAATTATTGACCGGGTTACTCAAAAAGGTATGACTATCGGTTTAGTAGGGCCTAGTTCTTTAGATATCCAACTTGATACTAAAACCCAGCTAGTGATTGATCCTCCTCATTGGTATCGTGAAGATGCCTATATTACTGAAGACAATTGGCTGGTTAGTAGTGGAAAATCAACTTCATTTAAGATGGATAATGCTTATTTAAATGCCTACTCCGAAGCTGTCTATAAACTAATCGCAGGAATAAAACCGGAAGTTAGTGCGGCCATTATTAATAGTCAGAATTATACAGAAAAGTTTCTTGAAATTGATGCCTCCTTAATTATCGAAAATTTGAAAAATACTCGAAATTCGCTTCTTTTAACCAAGAGAGATAATTCATATCTCTATGAAGGTTATGTTGAGCTCAAATGGAGACCTGCTTATAGAATTAAAGAGTTAAAAGTATTGGAGTAAAGATGAGTGCAAACCATAAAACTATAATAGTCATCCCTGCGCGTTTCGCCTCTACACGTTTTCCCGGAAAACCCTTAGTAAACCTTGCCAATAAACCAATCATTCAACATGTCTATGAAGCTGTTAAAGATTTAAATTTACCCATAATTATCGCTACTGATAATGAGATGATTGCTGCTAGAGTAAAAGAGTTTGGAGCAGAATGCAGATTAACCTCAGCAGACCACCAAAGTGGAACAGATCGCATAGCTGAAGTAGTGCAAAACCTAGATTATGACCTGATTATCAATGTTCAAGGTGATGAACCTTTTATCAAGATTGAACCTCTAAAAGAACTTATTAAGGCCTTCAATGATCCATCTGTTAGTGTAGCTTCCCTTATGCATAAATTACATTCTCCTTCAGATATAAATAACCCTAATAATGTTAAAGTCGTCTGCGGAAACCAAGAACAAGCCCTCTATTTCTCACGTTCCCCAATTCCTTTTAATAGAGATAAGAACTCTAATGTGACTTATTTCAAACATATCGGTGTTTATGCTTATACCAAACAAGCCCTGCTTGAATTTGTTAAACTGCCTATGGGTAAACTGGAAGAAGTTGAAAAACTGGAACAACTTCGCTTTTTAGAAAATGGATATAAAATTAAAATGGTGGAAACAGATTATAGAGGCATTGGGATTGATACTCCGGAAGACCTGGAAAAGGCTAATTTAGAGATTAAACCCAAATAATGCAGTAGATCTTTGAGAACAGCACTATATTCTTTTGCAAAAGTAACCTCCATAATTCTACCGAATATATATATTATATGCGTTCGAATTCTGTAAGTTATTTTGCTAAAAGAATCTGCACTCTTCTCTAAAGCTCTACTGCACCATTCGGGTTAAAAGAGGAGAAAGGGAGACGGGGAGAATTTTCATCCACGAAAGACATTCTACAGGCTTTTTAAAGCCTGTTGTGGAAGCAAGGGTGCTTCCACTCCATACCACCAACTGCCAGAATCATACCAAGCTGTCAGTCAATCTCCTGCTAAC
>JAEKNW010000220.1 GCA_016838885.1 Candidatus Cloacimonadota bacterium | reverse complement strand
AGAGATAGAGGGATAGAGAGATAGAGAGATAGAGAGATAGAGAGATAGAGGGATAGAGAGATAGAGAGATAGAGAGATAGAGAGATAGAGAGATAGAGAGATAGAGAGATAGAGAGATAGAGGGATAGAGGGATAGAGAGATAGAGAGAACTCATGGACGGAATGCGGGCCCGCTTCCAAGCGATAGCTTGGAAATAAAACTGGGATCGCGGGCACCCCTGCCCGCACCACGCACTAATGTGCGTGGTAATCTTAAGAAAGTCCAGCACTTATGTGCTGGACGCGGGCATCCATGACCGCAAACCCAGTCATGGATGCCGCTTCTAAAAGAAAGGATATATAATATGAATTTTAATGTAAACAGAGTTATGAGTTGAAATATAAAAATAAATCTTTGACCTTATTCTGGAAATAAACTATATTTTTCTTTTGTTTCAAGTGCCCCAACTAGACATTACAAAAGGGTTTGCTTAATGATGCTTTACTCTATCTCGATGAATCTCCAATGATTCATCGAGATAGAGTAAGGAATGACTAGGCTTTTCCTAGGAAGTGACTAGGGAATAAGATTTTAGTATTGTAAAGTATAATATTGTGATTTTTTATAAATCCTGACATGTGAGGCATAGCTTCAGAGACGCCTCAAGGGAAAAAAATACAATAGGCAGGGTTTCAAGACATTATTAGGAGATGCAAAAGAAAGTAAAACCCCTAAAGTATGATATTATGAATCTCAAAAATAGTAGTAGTTATGTTTCCAATCAAAGATAAACCTAATTAATTAACCAGAGAGTTTAAATCACTATAAAAAATAAGATTAGAAGAATAATTTACTTGGAAATATCAAGAATTTGTATTCTATATTTACTTTTTTACAATATTAATCATTATTATTTCTTGGTGAAAATTTAACGATGAGTTTTTCCAATCTTCTGATTAAATCATCGTAGGTAATAATATCCATAATGTTAGTATATTTGCGTTTTATAATTTCAAAATCAAATAGCTGACTCTTATCAAGGTCATTGTCTCGTCCTAAAATAACAACAGCTTTTGGATTTGATATTTTTAGTTGGATACCAAAAGGGATTTGACTTTTATATTTTTTAGTTAACTTTTTCTCACCCTCGGAACCCCATTTCATTAAATGAAATAAATACTTCTCAACTTGCATTATAGTTCCAGAAAGTTCTCTTTTGGGGGTAAAATTATCTCTGTATTTTCCAGTAGATAATATATAATTACTTTCCGGTTTCTTGATTTCAATTACATCGATGTATCCATTTGAATCAATTAACATTAAATCAATTTCTCTGTCTGTTGCTTTCTGTTGGTTAGAATAATAATCTTTAATTTTAACGCTGGGTATGCATTCAATATACTTTGGGTACAGGAGCAATATTATTTCTAAGATGCATTTTTGCCATTGTCTTTCATTATAGTTACTAAAATTGCTTAGCATGTGTTGAAGTGTTTCTAACAGTGATGTATATTTAAATAATTCATAGTCATGAATTGCTTTAAACTGATTATTCATTCCTCCTATCTCTCGTTTGGAGCGATATTGTTCATAGGCTTTTCCTGAATCTTTAACTCCCTCTAAATATTGACTTAACACATTAGTCATTCTAGATTCCACGTATAGTCTTAGCTCTCGTGAAGTAGGTAAAGACTTAATTATCTTACGAAATTCCAAGATTGGGATTGCATTTTCTTCACTATCGCTGATTATTATTTGCTGATTTGCTAATTCATCTAGTCTTTTGAAAACAGAATATCGATTATTAACAACAAAATATTTCAATTCTAGATTACAGGATTTGTGGATCAATACATCATATTGTGTGTTAAGAACGTGTTTATTGATTCTAAAATACTGCCCATCAATTTTACCAATCATAAATAAATAACTTCCGTCATCATCAGCATTAGGGATATGATCAGATTTAGATAAATGAAAAGTATATTTTAACGAAAAAGGCTCATTATTTAATAATTTATCTTCTAGCCAATCTGGTTGATTTGTAGGGGTATAATCTAGAACTATATCTTCAGACGAACTGTTAAACTCTAATTGCATTATTCTCTCCTAGTCAAATTAATTCATTTAAATGTACTGATAAAAAGTATTTATAGTATAGATATAATGAAAAAAACAAGTTTATTATGAATACACATAAATATAAGTAGAATCTGCATAAGGAATGCTAATTTCATGAATTTTGCTATTAATTGAAAACTTGATACAAAGACTCCTAGGTGGTGGTCTTAAATCGTCTCCAGTTAAATATTCAACTAAATCTCTGGTGTTTTCACCTACATCTAATTTCCCCTTTTTACTAACATCAATTCTGGAAATAAATTCTTCAAACAATGAGAAATCAAAGTTAAGATTTTCTTCTCCTTCGTCTAAAAATGGCATAAGACTTTCATCAACTAATGAGGAATATATCTCTATGAATTCAATTTTTACCATATTCTTGCCCTATTGATTAATTTTCGCATCAAAGTTCTCTGATATCTTTTTCTATACCATATAGTCTTTGATATTCGGAAGTTGCTCTTCTGTCGGTCATACCAGAAACATAATCACAAATGGTTCTTAGTAAGATAGCTCGATTCTTTGAGAAATCATAAAACACGCCATCGACAGCTTCATTTTCTATACCATTTAGGAGTTTATCTAAATTAACTCTTAAATGACCAATTTCTTTATAATTTTCTATTTTTTCTATTGATTTCTTATTATGTTGAGATTTATCTTCATATTCTAAATCAATATTCCTTTTAAAAGCTAACAAAGTATTATCTGGTAATTGTTGTGGATTAGATAAATATGCTTTAAATAATCTCCTTAAAAGATATTCTGCACGACCATCCATTACTTGAGCTATATGAGAATTAAGAATTCTTTTATACATGAATTTTTGAATGTTCTCACATTTTTTAAATATAAAACTAAACTTTGTTTCATCACGAATTTTCATTACTCTTGATTCTATGCTTATATCAGAATATGAAAAATCTTGAAAATAGGTAGCCAATTTAATTATTGTATTACTAACAAAATAATTAATTAGATCTGATGATAGTATTGTTATTATATCTTCAATTCTATTAGTAGTTTCCTTTTTGTTTGTTATCGTTTTGATTTTTGTATAATTATCAAAACTAATTATTGACTTAATTTCATCTAACAATGATTCTAAGGAAAAGATATTATTACGCAAGCCATCTTCTAAATCATGATGAATCTGCGCAATCTCATCAGAAATTGAAACAATTATTGATTCGACAGTAAAATACAAACAGTTATTTATATCTGAATAATTTGTGATGTAAAAGTCTAGACATAAGTTTTCTTTGATACATTCAGTGGAGTCTCCTCTTTTGCGATAATTACAATGACTATTACAAAAGTAATTACAACTTTTATAATCAAGTATAGTGTGATTAAGAATACCATATAAGGTCTGTTTAGAAAGTTTTAGACCATAATTCTCTTTATGCCTTGCTAAGGACTCAGCAATTCTTACTGATTGCCAATTATGTTTAAAACCCATCCAATTTTTTAAGTCGTAATAATCAGTTCTTCTCATTGAATCTTTATAATTATCACATCCATTACTAAAATGATTTATTACTCTTTCACCCACATGACCGAATGGAGCATGACCAATATCATGTCCTGAAGCAATAGCCTCAGTTAAATCTACATCTAACCCTAAAAAACCAGAAATTGTTTTTGCTATTTGAGAAACTTCAAGGGTATGAGTTAGTCTTGTTCTATTATAATCATCATGTCCAGCTAAAAACACTTGTGTCTTTCCCGCAAGTCTTCTGAACGCTTTACCATACATTATTCGATCTCTATCTTTTTGGTATATTGATCTAATTTCGTCAGGCTTTGATAAATGTTTAACCAGTTCTTCTTCCAAAGGCTGTGCTTTTAGATGTTGCAATCCAAGATGATAATTTCTGATATTGTCCATAATTTGTCTCCTTATGTTTTATTTATTTATTTATCCCCCAAACCTTTCCTATTCTATCCTTAATCTTTTGCTCATAAATCTCTATTAACTTCTTACACCCATCTACATATTTTTGCTCTTCTTCTATTCGGGCAACTATTTCTTCTTGGACTGAAAGGGGAGGGAGGGGGATAAGAATTGTTTTTAAAGTTTTAAGAACTATTCTTTTAATGGCTAGACCTGTTTTCCTATATATGGCCTTATTTTTAAAATAATCAGTTGATAAAATATGATATAAATATTTTGGTATAATATTTTCTGGCTTCGGTGTTATAATAGCAAGAGATGAGAGAACAACCCATTCTTTATCAAAATTAACATAGAATGTTTTACCAACTGTACCATCTTTTGAAAACAAAACATCATTTTTATTGGGTCTACATCCATTTTTTTTAAGTTCGATATAACTTTCATAAGAAATTTTCTTACAGTTTATTAGATCAACTTTTCCGTTATTAATATCTTTAACAGTAACATATGGATATCCTTTATTGATAGTTGTTGGAGAAAAATGAGATCCATCAGTAATCTTATCACAAACCTCCCCCAATTCCACCTTTTCCCAATCAGGATCAATATCAATTTGGGGTTTATAGTTTTCCACAACCTGCTTAGCTCCATCTATCACTTTCTGATATTGTTCAATTTCTGCAACAATCTCTTCTTGGACTTGGAGAGGGGGGAGAGGGATTTTGAGGTTTTTGATGATTTTTTGCGAAATATTTGGCTGTGCACCACCTCCAGCTAATCTAATGATATCAACTTTCATTGAATAAAGAAGGTGGAATAAAAATTTAGGAACAATACCTTCATTTGGAAGAATACCACATATAGCTTGATTTGTAGCAGATTCAAACTTTAATAAACCTACTTGTCCAGCTGTGGCTCCATACATGGCTATAAGAACTGTATTTGGTGGTAACAATTTAGCGGAAGACTTTCTTAATCCTTCTTCAGTAATATATAACTCAGAATGTAATATCTCACCTTGTGCAACTTCTCCACTCCTTAGCCAGGGAATTTTACCATTTTCATAATACTCTTGTTTAGCTTTTAATGGTGTACCACCAGAGGTAGTTTCACACACCTCCCCCAACTCCACCATATCCCATTTAACATTAGAATAATCAATAGCTTCTTTATATCTTTCAGCAGTGAGATTATAGTCCCCGTCTTGGGCAATTTTAGCTTTGGGGACAGTCATAGCAATATTATCATCGAGGAGGGATTGGCTTGATTTCCATTCTTTGAAGGCTTTCAGGGCCTTAGGCAAATCATTCTTATCAATTTTTCTCCGTTGAGCTCCTAAGTCATAGCCATCGTTTTCGATTTTAAGGAAGAGGATGTCAGGAGATTGTTTAGCCAAGTATTTATCTAAAAAGAGGATAGAAGTTTTCACACCGCTATAGGGCTGAAATACACCACTGGGGAGGCTTACCACAGCGTAGAGTCCCCAATTCTCAACTAAGTTTTTACGCAAGTTTTTGTAGGCATTGCTAGCTTGGAAGATTATGCCTTCCGGGACGATGATCCCGGCTCTTCCACCCGGTCTTAGGTGTTCTGCTATGTAATCAACAAAGAGGACTTCTGCTCGATTAGCCTGGATAGAAAAGCGTTTGTGGGGGGTAATCCCTCCTTTAGGAGACATAAAGGGAGGGTTGGCGAGGATAACATCGAAGTCATCATCCCAGCGTTTATCATCGCTAAGGGTGTCATATTCATAGATTTTGGGTTGTTTAAAACCGTGCAAGTAGAGGTTAACCAGGGCAAGTTTGACCATATCGGGGGAGATATCGTAGCCGGTAACATTGGCTAGGAGATTTCTTTTTTGGATAGGGGTCATCAAGTCGCCTATATAATATTCAGAGGTATCGATAACGGTTTCGTAGGCAGTAGAACCTTCAGCAATGATAGAATCATTATCATGATTGAAGTTTTTTGAATTTATTTTTATAATATGTTTATAGGCAGAGATGAGGAAACCGGCAGTTCCGCAGGCAGGATCGAGAATAGTATCATCTTTTTGGGGGTCAACAGCAGACACGATAAAATCGATGATATGGCGGGGGGTTCTGAATTGGCCGGCATCACCTTGAGAGCCTAAGATAGAGAGGAGGTATTCAAAGGCATTTCCTAAGTTTTCGCTGTTGTCATATTTAAACTTGTCAATTTCTTTGAGGAAGAGGTTGAAGGTACGGGCTTCACGGAAGGGGACAAAGGTTCCCTTGAAGATATCTCTAAAGAGTTGAGGGATATGTTCGCACTGGGGAAGTTGGGTAATAGCTTGGATATAGAGGTCTAGCTTTTGCTGGCCTGACAGTTTAGTGTCGAGCAGGTTGGACCAGGAGAAGTGTTGATAATCTCCTACAAAAAATTGAGGTTCTAAGCCAAATTCGATATTTTCTCTATCCATAAAATCCATAAATTTATAAATCATTGCAGTAGTAATTTGTTCAATCTGGGCTTTAGGGTCAGGTACTTTTCCAACTAATATTTGTCTGGCACTATCTATACTATTTTTAAATTCATTATCTAACAATTTTTTCTCCTATTTCATAAATGTATTAAGTCGGACATAATCTTTGATATAATTTGGCAGAATCTCTCTCCACTCTTTGCCTAAGGCTTTATATTCTTCGAAAGTAAAACCTCCGTAGGTTTGAGGAAATCTCTTATTATCTAATTCGTTACGGAACATAGGGTCACCAATATAGGCTTTCATGAAGTTGCGGATATAGGGGACATATTTACTTTCAGGTTTATGGATTGAGATGAATTTATCAACTTCGTCATTCATAAGTTCATCTGCATTTTTAAACTTCTTGATAAAACCGAAGATACGCTCTAAAACTTCTCGCCAAGTCAGGCGTCTGTCTAAACCCTCCATTTTCTTGATTTTCTCCAGATTTAAGTAGAGATCAGGTTTATCTTCATATCTGTCTTTTACTATTCTTTGGGCTCTATCCCAAGCTTCAGCATTGATAGCTGCTTTTATCTCCTCATCTTGAGAAATCAAGTCTTGAGCTTTCTCAAAGAGACGTCTGTCAACTTTCATCCCATCACTACCAATAGCGATAGTTTTTAATATCTTGATTTGGTCAGGGAAGTCTATAACAAGGTTTTCTATGGTGCTTTGCTCTGACTTATCATCTGCTTTTAGAGTTTCAGAAATTTTGGGAATACTTAACACTTCATCATAATTATATTTTTCTTCAAAGTATTCACAGTTGGCAAAGAAGTCAAAGAGTTTGAAATTCGTCTTTTGGTGAAGATGCTGGGTGTTATTACTATCAGTGAACTTAAAATCGAATTTACGGGTTCCCCTTCCCTTAATCTGAATAAAATCAGTAGGGGAGAAGATAGGACGCATCAAAGCGATATTTAGAATGTCTTGGCAGTCATAACCGGTAGTCATCATGCCTACAGTTATACAAACTCTTGTCCTGCTTGATTTATAGCTTTCTAAGAACTTGGTATAGCCATTTAGGTTATTATTGGCAAAATTGATAGTATAGGTTTGGGCATCGGGTATGCGCGAGGTAATTTGTAAGGCAAAATCGGAGTTATACTTGCCCGGGTAGAATCTATCTGCAAGCCGGTTTAAAATCTCAGCAATTTTGGCAGCATGATTTTGACTTACACAGAAGATAATACTTTTGCCTATTTCACCACTGATTGGGTCACGTAAAGCATTATCCATAAAAGCCTTGCAGAAGACTATGTTGGTCTTTTCAGAAAATAGTCTTCTTTCAAAATCACGGGCATAGTAGGTCTCTTCTTCCTCAAGTCCTTGGTCATTTTCTTTTAATATCGAATAACCCTCATCTGAAAGAATCTGAGTAGTAATCTCAGTTCTGGCATCTAAAACAATAGGGTTAATCAGATAATTATCTTTTACTCCATCTAAAAGGCTATACTTAAAGGTTGGTTCAGAAGTTTTACAGCCGAAGGTTGTATAAGTATCTAATAATTGCCTTTTTTCCCAAGCTTTAGGGTCATCATAGGCCAATTTATCGATATCTATATTTTTGAGATAATCTTTTGGAGTGGCTGTTAATCCCAACTTATAGCCAATAAAGTATTCAAAAACAGCTCGTGAGTTTCCTCCTATAGCCCGGTGGGATTCATCAGCTATCAAGAGATCAAAGTCAGTTGGAGAGAATAATCTTTTATACTTATCATTAGAAGTAAGACTCTGTATAGTAGTAACAACTATTTCAGCTTTTTTCCAATCATCACGATTATGCTTATAGACCACTGTGATGTAGTCATTCTGGAGATATTGGTCAAAACTCTTCTTAGCTTGATTCTCTAACTCGATTCTATCAACTAAAAACAAGACACGCTTAGCATTACCACTTCTTAAAAATAATTTTATGATAGCTCCGGAGACTAAGGTTTTACCCGTTCCGGTAGCCATTTCAAAAAGAAATCTATCATTGCCTGCTAAAGCTGACTGCTGTAAAGCCTTCACTGCACTTAATTGGTAAGGTCTGAGAATCCGGATATTGTTATCAAAAAGGTATTGAGCACGAGTGGCTTCATTTATATATAAAGGGTCATTTTTAAAATCAGGCTTCTGTGTGATAGCAATAAAATCTTCTTTTACTGTGATTTCAGAGAAGTTCTTGCGCTTAGGCTTGAACTTGAGACGAGACTCTAGTGATTCTTGACTGGGAAACTCTAAAATAATCTCGGGATTCCCACTCTCTAAATCCCAAAAATAATGAATATCTCCATTAGATAAGATGATAAAACGAACATTTAAGCCATGAGCATAAGCCCTCGCCTGTTCTTTGGCATCCAAGGGATTGATATCTGCTCTCTTTGCTTCTAAAACAACTAAGGGAAATCCGCGATTATCCATTAATAGAAAATCTACAAAACCATTCTTAACACTCTCAAAATCATCACCAAAATTATCAATATCCTGCTTTCTGATTTTTGTGTTGGTTTCTAATTGAATATTTGCTTGCCTATTATTATCATCAAAAAATAACCAACCACTCTCTTCTAAAAGCCTGTTAATCTTAATACGCGCTTTTGCCTCTTTGTTGTTCATTGCTTTACTACCTTTTATTATTTGGGTCTAAATCCAAAAAATATTGAAGAGATTAATTATGTCAAACTTTATTTTTGGGAGGTGTTTATTTTGTCCCTGTAATAGGTGCTAATATATTATCGTCCCTGCAGGACTCTACTTTCTTTTTCCCTTTAGCAGTGTCTGCGAACACTGCCTAACATATTGTTGTCCTTTCAGGACTTTTTATCGTCCCTTGCGGGACTTGTTGTCCCATCGGGACTTGTTGTCCTTGTATTAAATCCCAGAGCCGTGATTTAATACTAACAAGCTTACAGCTTGGGGCGGAGAGAATCTCCACCGTCCGACAGAAGAGGCCTTGTACCTATAAACAAACATTATAAAATGTCAAGAAAACCATAAGATGGCAATATAATAACTTTCCTTAAAGATAAGTTATTGGAGAAGGTGGCTTGATGATTGAACAGTCTCCCTTTCGGGTAATAATTGATTAATTTCTTGACATAATTTTATATATTTAAAATAATAAAAAAAATATTAGGTTATAGGTGCAAAAAAATGAATATTAAATTTAGAGATGTCTCTCAGGGTGTTGTCCTTGCCCGAGCAGTAGTTGAATTAGTTCCGGGTATATTTATCAATGAAATTACAGTATTAGTTGATTCAGCTAATGATGATATAAGAATTGAATTTCCGACAAAAAGTTTCAAGGGAAAAGACGGTAGAGCATTTCATATGAACATTATAATGTTCGCAAGTGAAGATAAGAAGACACTCTTTGAAATAGATATAAAAGAGGCTTATAGGAAATGGAGGCAAGACACTAAGAAAGTATTAGTATATGAATCTTAGAGAAGAAAAAAAAGTATTAGAAAGAATAGTTATTGTAGGGAGCTACCTCAAGAACGGTAATCATCAAGAGTTTGAAGATCTATTAGAGGAGACTAAGCTTCTGGCAAAAACAGCTAATTTAGACACTGTAAATGTATTCACTCAAGGCTTACCTAAATATAAATCTGACAGCTATATCGGAAAGGGTAAATTGAGCGAAATAAATGAATACTGTAAGGTGTATAATGTTAATACATTAGTATTTGTTGATAATTTAACTCCTTCTCAAGCAAAGTTTATCAGTAAATACACATTAACAAATGTGGTTGATAGAACAGAGCTTATCCTCAGTATTTTTGCTATGCATGCCAGGACAAGTATTTCAAAAATGCAAGTAGAACTGGCTCAGTTGGAGTATAGTTATTCCAAGCTAAGAAATCTATGGCAACATTTTTCACGAATAGTTGGTGGTGTAGGGACAAAAGGACCTGGGGAGAGTCAATTAGAAATCGACAGAAGGTTAGTTCAGAAGAGGATTAGCTTTTTAAAAGACAAGGTTAACACTTTGAAGAAAGTTACCCATGAACAGAGGAAAAATCGAGAGAATTTCTTTAAAATAGCCTTGGTTGGATATACTAATGCCGGGAAATCAACTCTATTTAATACCCTAACAAAATCTGATATTTATGTTGCAGATGAATTATTTGCTACCCTAGATTCGAAATCTAAGATTTTATTCAATAATGAGACTAAGATTATTTTGACAGATACAGTTGGTTTTATTAGAAATATACCTACAACCTTGGTATCATCCTTTCATTCAACTTTAACAGATGTAATAGATGCTGATCTCTTACTTCATGTTGTAGATGCTTCCCAATCAGGTATTGAAGCAAGAATCCATGAAGTCAATAAAGTTATTAAAGATATTCATGCTGATGACATCCCGAAAATAATGGTTTTTAATAAAATTGACGCGATTGAAGGAATTACTTCAAAATTTTTACTAAAAAGTATAAGTTTATCTTACAATAATTCAATTTATATATCTGCCAGAAATAAGACAAATATTGCTGCTATCACTGCTAAAATTCAAGAGATGTTAAGATTAAAAAATAATGAAAAAAAGATAACAATTCCGATTGAATTAAAATCTTTAATCTCTTTTCTTGACAAAAAATACAGTGGTTCTAAAAAATTGTATTTAGAAGAAAATGAGAGTTATGAATATACTTTGAGCATCTCTGAATCAGAATTTGCTGAAATTAAAAAACAAATTGATAAGTATCATGAACTACAATTCATTAACTCTTGATATAGTCATAAAATAAAAATAAAATAAATGGGGGAAATTATGATTAAAAATTTAGATGCTATTCTCTCTACAAATGTTAAACGTATGAAACGTTCAGCTATCAGAGAACTCCTAAAATTAGTCAATAATCCTGATATTATCTCTTTTGCCGGTGGTTTACCAGCTCCTGAATCATTTCCGATTGAAGAATTAAGAGATATTGCAGTTGAAGTGTTAGAAAAAGATGGTACTCAAGTTCTCCAATATGGAGCAACAGAAGGAGACCCTCTTTTAAGAGAGCAATTAGTTAAAATGTATGTTGAAGATGGTCATGATGTTACAATTGATAACCTGATAATCACTACTGCATCACAACAAGCACTTGATTTAATCGCTAAAGTGTTTATCTCACCTGGAGATAAAGTTATAGTTGGACTTCCTTCTTATCTTGGTGGTTTAAGCGCTTTTAATAGTTATGGTGCTGATATGGTGGGAATTCCTTTAGATGAGAAAGGAATGAGAGCTGACCTCTTGGAACAAAAATTAGCTGAGTTAAAAAAGCTTAATGATTTACCTAAATTTATCTATATTATCCCAGATTTCCAGAATCCGGCAGGTATCACTATGCCTGAGTGCAGAAGAAAAGAAATTCTTGCTATTGCTCATGAATATGATATTTTAATCATTGAGGATTCTCCTTACCGTGAATTAAGATTTGAAGGTGAACATCAACGTACAATGTATCAATTAGATGGCACTGAACAAGTCATCCTGCTAGGAACATTCTCCAAGATATTTGCTCCAGGCTTTAGAATTGGTTGGGTTTTAGGTCATCCTGATGTCTTAGATAAGATAGTCGTTGCTAAACAAGCCACTGATCTTTGTACTCCTCCTTTCACTCAAAGAATAGCTGCCCGCTATTTAGAAAAAGGATTACTTAAAGAAAATGTGAAGAAAATTATCAAGATGTATAGTGCTAAAAAAGAGATCATGATGGATGCTTTAGAAGCTAACATGCCTGAAGGTGTAACTTGGACAAAATCCGAGGGTGGACTTTTCACAATGATGACCCTGCCTGAATATATTGATACTAATGAATTAATTAAAACAGCTATCAAAGAAGAGAATGTTGCCTTTGTGGCAGGTTCATCATTCTTCTGCGATGGAAGTGGAACAAATACATTACGTCTAAACTTCTCTTATGCTACAGAAGAAAAGAACCTCGAAGGTGTAAGAAGATTAGCTAATGTAATAAAAAAAGAAATAAATAAACATAAATAAAGGAGTCGTGCTATGGCAAGAATGACAGTCAATCCTAAATATTGTAAGGGTTGTGGACTATGTATTGCTGCGTGCCCTAAGAAAATCATTAGATTTTCAGTTAACATTAATGAAAAAGGTTATAACTATGCTGAATGTTTTGATCAAGAGGCATGTATAGCTTGTAAATTGTGCTACACAACCTGTCCGGATGTAGCGATAACCATCGAAAAGTAAGGAGAGGATAATGGCAAAAGTTTTAATGAAAGGTAATGAAGCAGTTGCTGAAGCTGCGATAAGATCTGGTTGCAGATTGTATTTTGCTTACCCTATAACTCCTCAAAGTGAGTTAATAGAATATATGTCAAGAATGTTACCAAAAGTTAATGGAACATTCCTACAAGCTGAAAGTGAAGTTGCTGCTATAAACATGGTTTATGGAGCAGCCGGTGCAGGAAGAAGAGTAATGACTTCATCTTCTTCACCAGGTATTTCTCTTAAGATGGAAGGTATCTCTTACATAGCCGGGGCTAATTTACCTGCTGTGATAGTTAATGTACAGCGTGGTGGACCTGGTTTAGGTGATATTCAGCCTGCACAGGGAGACTACTTCCAAGCTACAAAAGGTGGGGGACATGGTGATTACCATACAATAGTTTTAGCCCCTGCTTCAGTTCAAGAATTTGCAGATATGGCAAGTGATGCTTTTGACTTAGCTGATGCTTATAGAATCCCTGTTATGATTTTATCAGACGGGATGTTAGGTCAGATGATGGAACCTGTTGAATTTAAAGAAGCTAAGACAGATGAAGAAATAGCAAAACTAGATAATCAACATAAAGATTGGTGTATTCATCCAAAAGAAGAAGGTGAAGCTCCTCATCATAATGAGATTAACTCCTTAGAGATTGATCCAAGAGTTCTTGAACAACATGTTTTAGACTTAGAGAAGAAATATAAGCTAATCGAGTCTAAAGAAATTAAAGTAGAAGAATACAATATAAATAAAGATAATGATATGGTATGTGTTGCCTTTGGTACAGCTTCCAGAATAGTTCGTTCAGCAGTTGATCAATTAAATGCTGAAGGAAAGAATATCGGTTTGATCAGACCTATTACTGTGTGGCCTTACCCTTATGCTACTATTGCTAATGCTTTACATGATAAAGTTAAAAAAGTTATGGTATTTGAACTTAACTTGGGTCAGATGGTTGAAGATGTCAAACTCGCAGTCAATGGCAAAGTACCGGTAGGATTCTTTGGTAAAGTTGGTGGAATAGTCTTCACACCTGAAGAAATTAAAGCAAAAATCGAAGAAAACTTATAGGAGTAATTATGCAAGTAATCGCAACAAGACCTAAATCATTAACTGATTTACAGTTTACTTACTGTCCAGGCTGTCTTCATGGTGTTGCTCACCGTTTGATAGCCGAAGCTATAGATGAATTAGAAATCCAAGATACAACTACCGGTGTGGCACCAGTTGGTTGTTCAGTATTCGCTTACAAATTCTTTGATATGGACATGGCAGAAGCAGCTCACGGAAGAGCTCCGGCTGTTGCAACCGGTATCAAAAGAGCCAGACCTAATATGCAAGTATTCACTTATCAAGGTGATGGAGACTTAGCTGCTATTGGTACAGCTGAAATTGTTCATGCTGCTAACCGAGGCGAGCATATCTCAGTATTCTTTGTGAATAATGCTATTTATGGAATGACAGGTGGTCAAATGGCTCCTACAACCCTTCCTGAGATGAAAACATCAACTTCTCCTTATGGTAGAAAAACTGATGATGTCGGTTTCCCTATCCAAGTATGTGAATTACTCAATACACTTCAAGCTCCTTACTATATTGAAAGAGTATCTTTGCTTTCTCCTGCTGATATTCTTAAGGCTAAGAAAGCAGTGAAGAAAGCTCTTACTTATAACAAAGAAGGAAGAGGATTCACTATCGTTGAATTACTTTCAACTTGCCCAACAAACTGGGGCATGACAGCGATTGATTCTTTGAAATGGGCTAAAGAAAAAATGGTACCATATTTCCCTATTGGAAAGCTAAGAGATAGAGGGGAGGAATAGAAATGATTTATGAAATTATTAGCTCCGGATTTGGTGGTCAAGGTGCTTTAACAATAGGCAAATTCTTGGCAAAAGCTGGGATGAAAGAGGGAAAACATGTATCATGGTTACCATCTTATGGTCCTGAAATGCGTGGAGGAACAGCAAATGTTTCTACAGTTATTTCTGACAAACCTGTTGCCTCACCAATCGTATCCTTTCCTAATGTTCTAGTAGCTTTGAATCAACCTTCATTAGACAAATTCGCCTCTAGTGTTGTT
Source organism: Candidatus Cloacimonadota bacterium (assembly GCA_016838885.1). Classification (GTDB taxonomy): domain Bacteria; phylum Cloacimonadota; class Cloacimonadia; order Cloacimonadales; family JAFGVF01; genus JAEKNW01. The sequence goes on along the minus strand of JAEKNW010000220.1, from coordinate 36,795 downwards.
AAAGGTGGTTTTATCATAGCTAATGAGAATTTATGTCCTAAAATACCAACTTTTGAAGGCGTGAAAACTATATCCGCTCCTTTATCGAAGATAGCAACTGAAATTGGTAGTGAAATGGTTCTCAATATGTTAGCTATTGGAATGGTCATCGGGTTAACTGATATGATAAAATATGAAACTATTGAAGCTGATTTGACAGCCTTTTTAGAGAAAAAGAATCCTAAATTGCTAGAACTGAATCTAATCGCAATTAAAAAAGGAATTGATTTAACAAAATAAAACAATGTAACTAATAAATGAGAGATTGTGTTTCTTTACAGTCTCTCTTTTTTTATTGAAAATTATTTTTTTAGATAAAGCCAAATAATTAATTAGTTAGCATTTAAGATGTTATTTTATCACTGATCAATGCATAAAACGCTAAAGATACTTGACAGATAACTAAAGCTAAAAAAAATAAAAATAAAACCACTGGAGAAAAATGGAAAAAAGAGCAATTGGAATTTTTGACTCAGGAGTTGGAGGACTAACAGTATTCAAATCAATCAGAGAGTATTTTCCTTATGAAGATATTATCTATTTTGGGGATACAGCGAGAGTTCCCTACGGACCTAAATCTAAGCATACGGTAATAAATTATTCTATTCAAAATACGAGATTTTTACTTCAACAAAATATCAAACTATTAATCATTGCCTGTAATACTTCATCTGCTGTAGCTATCCCTTATTTACAAAAAATGACCGATATTCCGGTAATAGGAGTAATAATCCCAGGAGCAGAAGAAGCACTTTCTTTAACAAAAACAGGAAGAGTAGGGATTATAGGTACAGAGGGAACTATCAATAGTAATGCCTATAAAAATGAGTTGTTGAGATTAAATCAGAAGTTAGAAATATTTGCTCAGCCTTGTCCTCTGTTCGTCTCTTTAGTAGAAGAAGGGTGGCTAGATACTCAAGTAACCCATCTAATCATTCAAGAGTATCTTTCTGTATTCTTAGAGGAAAAGGTTGATACCTTGATCCTGGGATGTACCCACTATCCGGTCTTGAAAGCAGCAATTGATACTTATTTTTCAGGCAAAGTTAATCTTGTAGATAGTTCTCAAGCTATTATTAAACATATCAAACCTTTTATTGATAATAGCTCATTACAGATCGGGAAAGATCTTTTTTATGTCAGTGATAACGAAGTGAAGTTTGTAAAAATAGCAGATATGATTTTAGATAAGAAAGTTACTAACCTCAAAAAAGTTACCCTAGGTGAAAGTTGGTTTGTAGAATGATAAATATTTCCCAAGTTTATAATTATTTAATCGAAGAGTTTCTGCAAATTTCTCCAGAACAGATTATTGTTTTGTCAGGCTTGTTAGATACTTCAAAAAGTTGCGAATTATCTGATATCAAGATTATAGAAGAATTGGCCATAATGATAAGAGTCAAAGGGGCTTATCCGGTTTTAGATCTTGCTACTAAAACTATAAAATTAAGATCATTAGAAGAGACTCCTGAAGAGAAGTATTATGTTCCTGATGAGTATTTCTCGCAATGGGTTAAATTAGTAGATATTATTATTGATTTAAGCTTTCCAGAAATTCGTAACATCTTTACTGATAATTATATAGCCTCAAACAAAACTGATTTAATCAACAAATCCCTGCAATCTATTTATAAGAATATGTTGATATCAGAGAAAAAGGTTTTACTCCCTAATTTCCCAAAACCTTCAATTGCGGAATATTACAATATTGATTTAACAGATTTGGAACGATTTTATCTTAGTTCTTTTGAGCCAATTGAAAGCAAAATGAATGTTAAGGGGCTAAAAATATTAAATCACATTATGCCTGGTGAAACATATAGCTTGAAAAGTTCTGATAATGAAGAAAGTATTTTAAAATTAAGTATATCTGATCATCAAAGCTACTTTGTTAGCAACAAAATAACTAACTCTTATACTGTTTTACCATTTGGTTATGTTGCTCTGACAGTGAATAAAAATACCCTTAATGGAGTTTTTAAGGCCGACAAACTCTACTACAAAAATATTTGCAGAGAATCTGTAATTTTAACATTCTCCTATGGAAATATTCTTTCAATTCAATTTGAAAACAATGATGCTTTATCTGAAATTATAAAAGTTGGGATTATGAACAGCAAAGATAGAGTTGAATTCTTTATAGGCGTTAATAATGGTGTTTCTGAGCCTTGTAATTTTAACTATTATGATAGATGTTTAGATAATAATTTCAGTCTCGTGTTTTACGATGAAGTTAATAATACGATCGAAATAAGCTCAAGTTCTGTTAGACTTACTAATGAAAATTCAAAAGATATTTTATTATAAAAAGGTGTAAAAAAAATGGCTAAACATATTTTTGTTATGGGTGGTGTTCTCTCGTCATTAGGAAAAGGAATAGCTTCATCTTCAATAGGGCTACTCCTTAAGAAAATGGGATATAATGTTGGGCTTCAAAAGATGGACCCTTATTTGAATGTTGATCCAGGGACTATGAGTCCATATCAACATGGTGAAGTTTTTGTTACTGATGATGGTGCAGAGACAGATCTAGATTTGGGACATTATGAAAGATTTATTGATGTAGCTCTTTCAAAACTATCCAGTGTATCTTCAGGTCAGATTTATGAATCTGTTATTAAGAAAGAAAGACGCGGTGATTACTTAGGCAAGACTGTTCAAGTTATCCCTCATATTACTAATGAAATCATCTCAAAGATTAAACAAATAGGGGAGATGTATGACATTGTTATTACCGAGATTGGAGGTACTGTAGGAGATATTGAATCTTTACCCTTCTTAGAGGCAGTAAGACAGTTTAGAATGGAAGTGGGATATGAGAATTCCTTATTTGTTCTACTTACCTATGTACCATTTATTAAATCTGCCGGAGAATTAAAAACAAAACCAACTCAACATAGTGCTATAAAACTAAGAGAAATTGGGATTCAACCTGACATTCTTCTATGTAGATCAGAGAAACCTTTCTCCCAAGATATTATTAATAAAATTTCCCTCTTTACTAATGTTCCTATTAGGTCAGTGATTAATGCTATTGACGTCAAATCCGTCTTTAGTGTTCCTGGTAATTACTTTGTGGAAGGTTTACACGAGACTATTTGCAAGCAATTACGCTTAGAAACCAGAGAAATTGATTTTACAGAGTTAGATAATTATATAAAAAGAACTCAAAACTATAAAGACGAAGTTACTGTTGCAGTTTGTGGCAAATATGTGCAGCATCAAGATGCTTATAAATCTGTTGAACAAGCTATTGTACATGCAGGTATTGCTAACGATATTAAAGTTAATATCGAGTGGATTGATTCTGAGATGAGCTTTGATAATGACCTGGATAAAGATAGATTAAAGAAAATTAATGGAATACTTATTCCCGGAGGATTCGGTTTAAGAGGAATCGAAGGTAAAGTTAATATTGTAAGATATGCCAGAGAAAACAATATTCCCTTCTTCGGGATTTGTTTAGGAATGCAGGTTGCTGTAATTGAATTTGCCCGAAATGTATGTAATATTAAAGACGCCTTTAGTTCAGAATTTGACCATGCTTGTGAAAACCCTGTTATTCATCTAATGGATGATCAATCCTACATTGATAAACTAGGCGGAACTATGAGATTAGGAGCCTTCCCTTGTAAGATATATCCTCAAACCTTAGCTTGGGATGCCTATCAAAATGAGGTAATTAGTGAGCGACACAGACATAGATATGAATTTAATAATGCTTATCGTGAAATTATGCAAGAAAATGGACTGGTTATTTCTGGGACTTCTCCTGATGGGTTACTAGTTGAAATAATTGAATACCCAAAGAATGACTTTTTTGTAGCTGTTCAATTCCACCCAGAATTCTTGTCTAGACCATTAAGACCACATCCAATTTTCAATAAATTTATCCAGTCATCCTTGAAGAAAAAGAATAAGGTTTAACCTGAAGGAGTAATTTTAGTACTCTATGGAGAATAATGTGATTTTCGTAAAGGTTCACTGCATTTTTCAGGTTAAATTTGAAGTACAATGATTTTCTTTTAGAGGTAACTAGGTAATATCTTTGATTTTGCAAATGAAACATCCCAATTTCACATTAGTAGATACAAGAAAACTGTTCTTTCAATTTAATTTTTTTCTCTTTCACATAGAAATTTATCTGCTTCACAGCAGTAATCATTGTATTAATTGATAAGAACATTAAATTAAATTCTGAGTAGTAAATACTTAATAAATAAAAAGGGAGATCAGAATGAGATCTATTTTAACATTCGTAGTTGTAGCAATTATAATGCTCACTACAGCCTGCTCAGAGATGACAGCACCAAATTCTTCAGAAAATGAGAATTATGGAAATCAGCGTGAAAATGTCAAAATTCCGGAAAAAAAGGATTATGAAAAAGTAGTAATCAATCCATTAGTCAAAGTCGAAGGCTGGAAGTATCCAGTTTCAGGAACCATTGAATATTGGCAAAACGAAAATTTGATTGCAACAATTGATTACGGTAATGGGGAATTAGACTCTATTGCCAGCAAAATTGTCGGTGGTGAAACCCATGAAATTGATTTATCTGAAAGCAAACCCGATTACGAAAAAATTATCACAAATCCCATTGTGAAAGTAGAAGGTTGGGACTATCCCGTTGCTGGAACGATTGAAATTTTCAAATCAGAAACTCTTATCGCAACGATTGATTATGGCAATGGAGAATTGGATTCAATCGGAACCAAAACAACTGATTATGGGTCATACACATTTGATATGAGCAAAGGTAAATAACAATGAGATCGGCAAAGCAAGGAAAACATTTCAAAATTGGTATAATCTTTATTGCAATATTTCTTGCTTTGCTTTTTTCTTTTCCAATAAATGGTTATTTTAAAAAGATTTTTTTTGAAGAAAAGAAAGTAAAAATTGAAAAGTTTAATTATCAATATAAGAATGAATACGAGTTAAAACAAAAATACTATAATAAAAAGTATCCTTCTAAAAAAAAGGTGGATGATAAGAAAGAAAAATTTAAAATTCAAAAGTATTATATCTGGTCATTCCTGAATTTTTTCGTTATCTTTTACATTGCAGTATTATTAAATCTAAGATTATTTTCGGCTGATAAATTTAATATCAAAATACTATCAAAATTCATTTTTCTTAATATAGTGATTTTTCTTCTGTTTTTATCATTGTCGATTGTCTCATCCACGATTCTTTTTCAATGGTATGAAGAATACTTTTTGAGTTTTGGCAAAATGAAGGTTCTATTATTTAAATTCACATATATTACTAACTTGCCTTTACTTTATGCTTTAATATTTTCTTACATTGCAACTATTTTTATCAAAAAAAAAAAATCAGAAATTGAAAATATGAGATTAAAAGAAGAAAATGTCAAAGCACAGCTTGCTTCTTTAAAAGAACAAATCAGCCCTCATTTCTTCTTTAATACACTAAGCACATTGAGTTCCGTTATTAGAACACAAAAAAAAGAGTTAAGTCTTGAATTCATTGATGAACTATCAAGAGTTTATCATTATATCTTAGAGTGCAATGAGAAAAATACAATTCACTTAAAGAAAGAAATCAAATTCATAGAATCATATTTCTATTTGCTTCAAAAGAGATTTGGTGAAAGAATCCAGTTAGTTATTGATTTAGAAAATAATATCCCGACAGTCGAAATTCCTCCTTTATCACTACAAGTATGTATTGAAAATGCTGTTATACATAATCAATCAACGACTGATAAACCTTTAGAAATCAGAATAACTATTGATAACGAATACATTGTTATAAAAAACCTGATTAGCAAAATTCAAGGTTCTGAAAACTTCGGGACAGGATTATTCAATCTTTCTGAAAGATTTAAACTTATAATGAACAAAGATGTGATTATTTTGCAGGAGGATGGAAATTTTATCGTAAAACTTCCAATAAAATATGAAAATCATAATAATTGAAGATGAATTTGGTGCTTCTGAAAACTTGAAAGCACTTATACAAGAAATTGATGAAAATATCGAAATTATAGCGAGATTGGAATCTATTGCTGAATCAATTGAATGGATAAAAAGTAATCCTGAGCCAGATCTGGCTTTTATTGATATTCAGCTTACCGATGGAAAATCTTTTAAAATATTTGATTCAATTTCTGCTGATTTCCCGATTATTTTTACGACTGCTTATAATCAATTCGCAATAGATGCTTTTAAATTGAACAGCGTTGACTACTTGTTAAAGCCAATTAATAAAAATGAATTGAAAAATGCATTGGATAAATTTAATAAACTCTACCAAAACCAATCTTTTCAAGTTGATGCAAATATCAAAAAATTACTTGAAGAATATGATTATAAAGAAAGACAATATCAGCAATCTTTTTTAATTAATCAAAATAATAGAATGATTCCAATTAAAGTTGATACGATTGTTCTGTTTTATTCTAAAAATGAACTGGTTCATTGTCTCACTAATCAGAACGAAAAATATTTGGTTGATTTTTCACTAAATGAAATTGAGCAGAGAATTGATCCAAAGAATATTTTTAGAGCTAACAGGCAGTTTATTGTTTCTCGAAAATTTATAAAAAGTATAGAGAAACTGTTTAATGGAAAGTTAAATGTAACTATTTCTATTAAAACAAATCATAAAATCTCTGTAAGTAAAGCCAAAGCACATTTGTTTAAACAATGGTTAAGCTATTAAAGTCGGTTTATTATGAAACACTTTGATATAGTTTCGATGCAACATACACAACTCTCTGTTTACAAGTCAGGAAGAAGTCATTTATACTTTTGTTGAATAAACTTTTAGTTATGAAATGAAATTAACCCAAACAATGCAATATTCATTTTGAATGGTATAATATTCTTCCAATAAAAGTAAGCAACAACATATTCATGAATATATAATAATATGCATGTTAATTTTGTAACTTATTTTGCTGATATTTCAACAATCTTTATCAAAGTTATACTGCATTATTTGGTCTTAATCTATAAGATTATATCGAAGTAGATATCATCAGTAACATCAGAAACTCTGATATCAATCTTTTGAGCTAATTTAAATTGTTTTTTCTTTTTTTTACCAGTAATCATCATTTTTTCTTCATCAACAACAAAATAATCACCAGGGATAGAGCTTAACTTAACGACACCGGTAATTGGATACTTTAACAGGGTAACGAACATATTAGAGTTATTCATACCTGTAATAAGGGCTTCATATTCTTTACCAATTCTATCTTTCATAAAGTATTCCACCATCTTTTTCAAAATAGCACGGTAAGCTTCATCACTTAAAACTTCTTGTTGTGTGGCATTTTCAGCGAGTTCTTCAAGGGACTTAGCCTTAAAAGTAAATCCGTCTTTACCAAGTAAAGACTTGAGTTGAAGATGAATAACTAAGTCTGATAAACGTCTTATAGGTGAGGTAAAGTGAGTATAATTCTGAATTGAAAGACCAAAATGCAGGTTATGTTTAGTTGTATATTGAGCTTTTTTCATAGATCTTAGAATCATTTTGTTAAAGACTTTCTCTTCAAAGGTCCCCTCAAATGATTTTAACACTTCTTGGATTGAGTGGTTAAGAGTGCCATCAAATTTCATTTTATGACCATAAAAACTTAAGAGCTTAGCAACATTTTCAATCTTCTCTTTATCAGGTAATTCATGAACACGATAGATTGTAGTTTTTGTTTTCTCTTTTAAATATGTTGCTACATATTCATTTGCCAGTAACATGAAATTCTCGACAAGTTTATGAGAGGCTGTCTCTTCACTTTCAATAATGGAAACAAGATGACCTTCCTCGTCATAAATATATTCTACATCCGGCAATCTAAAGTTTATATACCCATTCTTTTTTAATTTCTCGGAAAATCTCTTAGAAATCTTGAGGGATTCTGTTAAAAGCTCTTTAACTTCATCGCTTTGGTCAAGTTCATTAGTCTCAAAAAACTTATCAACTTCTTCATAATTAAGCCTGGCATCTGAGTTAATAATAGACTCAACTGCATATTGTTCAATAATATCATATTTATGATTTAATTTAGTTACCACAGAAAGGGTTAACTTATCTTCATCAGGTCTTAAACTGCAAAGTTTGTTAGAAATCTGCTCAGGAAGCATGGGAATAACTCTTTTTGGAAAATAAAAACTATTACCACGACTCGCGGCTTCATTAAATAGCTCTGTACCTGGCTTTACAAAATGACCAACATCAGCTATGTGGACATAGAGTGAATAGCCATGGTCTTCTTTAACTAAAGAAATAGCATCATCATAATCCTTGGCACTAATAGGATCTATTGTTAGCGTAACAATATCTCTAAAATCACTTCTTCTTTCTATCTCACGGTCTGAAATATTCTCTGATAACATAGAAGCTTCATCTATAACATTTTCAGGAAAATCTAGTGGTAGATTAAACTGCTTTATAACACCCAAAACTTCAATTTCAGGATCATGGGCTTCTCCTAAAATACTTAATACTTTGCCTGCAGGAAGAGTCCCTCTTTTTTTATCTCCCCAATTCAAAATCTCAATCTCAACCTTCATATTATCGATGTCTTTGTCTGGACTAGTTACTATTATAGAGGTGTGAATTTTGTGATTATCACAGACAAAAATATATGAACTGCCATACTTAGTTGCATTACCAACCATTTTGTGATTAGCTCTCTCTAAAACATTTCTGACTACTCCGTAGAACTTTCCATTCTTTTGCTTATAAGGCTCAATTGCTATCTTGTCTCCATGATAAGCATTTAGCAGATCTTCAGAAGAAACAAAATAATCATTTTCTTCAGTTATGGCAAAACCAAAAGAGTAGCCTTTAGCTAATGAAGTAGCATCGAAGGTCGCTTCGATGAGTTTAACATTCCCATTGGTAGAATTTGGACTATAATCTCTTTTCGAATTTTTATTAGAAACGCTTTTGTTTGAGGCTTTTTTTGAATCCTTATTTGATTCATTATTTTGACTTGATTTATTACTCGTAACATACTGTCCCTCTTTAATTAGCAAATTATCTTTAATTAATTTTCTAATTGTGTCATTGAGGTTGGTAAAATCAAATTTCTTGATTGATAAAATGCTTGATATCTCTTTAATCTTTAACTGGGCACCAGGGTATTGACTAAACAACTTTAGTACTTTTTCTTCTATCTCTTTAATATACATATTAAAATCTCTTTCCTATTTTTTGTTCCAAAAATTTAAGTAGCTCTTCTTTCTCGAGCTGGGTTTTAGAATATCTTACAGACATCCCACGAAATGGATCTAATCGACGTGGAGTTTTAAATGTACTTAGCATAACTCCTAATTTATCTGAATAAAAGCAACCAAAATCTTTATATGGTCTCTCTACTTTAAAAAACAGGTACTTTGCTACTAGTCTATTATTATAAAAAGTATATTTTGAAGGAATAAAATATGAACTGATACTAAGAAATATCAAGGTCATAAAAATCCAAAACCACATAGTTGATAGCAAGAAAGCATGCTCAACAAAATAACGTAATAAAAATGAAAAGAATATGAGAAAGACTGTCAATAGGGCAGAGGTCTGGGGCCTATCTTTAAAGGGAAATGAGGTCCATTCAAAATGCACAACATCTTTCTTTTCTTTCTTTTCGCTTGTTAATTTACTACTGGACATTTAAAATCATCTCCTTACACTTATCTATTTCTTCTTTTATAGTAAGAATATAGTCAAATGTCTCAGGAATGCTAAATTTAGATCCTAAAGTATTAGCTTCTCGATGCATCTCTTGAATAATAAAATTAAAAGATTTACCTACATTATCGTCTTCCGAGGTTAATAATTTCTCACACTTGTTTATATGATCAAGTAATCTAATCACCTCCTCATTCACATCATTTCGATCAACATAAAATGCTGTCTCAATAACTATTCTTCTAAGGATATCATCACTAATTTCAGTTTTAAGCATTTCTTTAATATTATCTACTATCTTGTTGTATATCTGATCTTTATAACCTGGTATAATCTCTTTAACCGCTTCCGTTGCAGCCCGCATTTTGGATAGGGAAGATGTGAAGAAATCTAACATGATCTTCCCCTCATTGATAGCCATCTTCTGATGCTCCTCTAATGCTTTAATTATGGCTTCTTTGACTGAATCAAGTAATACTTCTTCATTTCCTGTCTGAGATTTCATCTCTAAAATACCTTGATACATGAGGATTCTATCTAATGATATATCTCCATCTGAATTTAAAATAAGCTTGGCACGTTGCACAGCTTCCCAAATAGCCTTTAATTTACCTTCATTAATTTTTAATAGTGGTTCGCTTAGATCTGTAATGTTAATCCTGCATTCTATGCTTCCACGACTTATAGTCTCTTTTATTAATTTGCTTACAAATGATTCTATGTAAGAATACTCTCGACCTGAAAAAAATCTAAAATCAAAGTACTTAGAATTTAAAGATTTAATCTCAACTTCTATATCATATATATCACTTGTGAAGTTATGCTTTCCATAACCAGTCATACTTTTGAACATTATCTATCTCCGTATCTTATTATTAGGGTTGAATATAGCTTGATCTATATGTAAGTTTACATAATATGTCTTATGGTTTTGTTTGTTTAAAACCAAATATTCTCCCCTGAAAATGTTTTATATAAAAAATATTAAATTCGGACATAACAGAGTCCTCTTTTTCCATCCATTTTAGCTATCATTGCTTTCTCAGTTTTAACTACTTTGATGTATTTAGTTTCTTCAACAACTTCGATCTTATCTAATTTCTCCCAGTTTAGAATATTATTATTAACTCCATAAGGAACAGAGACATATCCAATATTCATTGAAAGAATATTATGGAAGAAATGAGTTCCTTGGGAAGGATCGACTCTAAAGTTTTCTAATCCAACTTCAACAATCACCTTAGCCATTGAGATATTGCTAAATGCGGTAGGAATCCCTAAGAATCTATCTCGCGAGCCCCATCGTCCGGGACCTATAAGAATATAATGAATATCTTTCTGCAACATTTCTCGATTTACTGCATCTATTTCATTCATTATTTCAATTGTTTTAGTATTATCAAAGACATGAGGTTTAACATAGACAATATAAGTCAAATCATCTACTATGCCATTTCCCATTGAGAAATTTGAAAAGATAAGACAATCCTTAGGTTCTGCTTCATGGGCATCAATGACTACATCTTCAGCATTTATAGATAAAGGGCGAATTTGTAGGATATAAAATGTAGGCTTCTTTATTTTTTGGATATTTGGTTGTAAATTGACGGCAAATTCAATCTCAACTGGAACTCCCATAGCAACTTCTCCAATTGATAAAATATCTTCTAGGATATTAGCTAATGGAAATTTGTTATATTTGACTATGTTTTCAAATGTAACTACAGGCATCCCTTCACCAAACATCCCTGATATGAAAGCTTTGCTATTATAATCCCAATAAGAAACTAAATCCTTTAAAGCTTCTTTAATCATGGGATTTCTCACATTAACTTTTTTTAAACAGACATCTTCCCCACTTAGAAGATCATATTCTTTATCCTCTAAATCAATAGCATAGAAGTCTCTTTGAGAATTACCAACCAAGTATTCACCTGATAATAACTCTTTTTTTGGATATTTAGGACAGAAGCGATAGGTGTTTTCTCCTTCAACAACAGATTTTCCCATGCCTACAGCGATTGTAGCAATCCCATCTGAGTTATTTAAATCTGAAGTTGGGTAGAAATTAAAAGATTGAGCAACTCCTGAAAAGTTCGGAAAATAATAGTTTCCAAACCTTGAACCTGTAACTTCTTGAATAATGATAGCCATTTTTTCCTCAGCAATCATATAATTAACATTTTCAATATAATCTCGAGCTTTTTTCACAAAAATTGAGGAATAAACGAGTTTGATAGCGTTTTTTAAATCGTCATACCTTTCATCAATATCTTCAGAAATATTTGGTAACATATAGGTTGAATAAATACCTGCAAAAGGCTGAGCTTGAGAATCTTCTAATAAGCTTGAAGATCTTACAGCTAAGGGATTTTTTAATTCTAAGATCAAGTGATACAGTCTATCTTCTAACTCTTTTGATATTTTGCATTGTAGAAAATACCTTTCTATATCTTCATCACTCTTTTCTGAAATCTCTGGAGTTATATTGTTCAGATCAATAAAGTTATCAAATTCATTAGTACCTATAATACATGTTGCCGGTATTGAGATATTAACCTCAGGGTAGCTTTCATCAAATTCCATAGAATTAAGTAATGAATTCATAAAGGCAAGACCTCTCCCCTTTCCCCCTAATGAACCTTCTGCAATTTTAACAATTTGATCTTCTAAATTAAACTCAGCATTATCAAAATTGATAATTTTACCACGGGCACGTAGAGATTTAACCTCTTTGAAAGTATTTAAGAGAAAGTTTCTTAGATCATCTATTGATGAAAATTCGCTGGTGCTTATAGGTCTGATTTTTTTTGCAACCAAGAACTCACCATGGGCAATTAACCAAGAAGAAAAATGATTTCTACGAGAGTGATATAATAGACTAAAATCCGGTATCTCAGCTAAAATCTTTTCAAACTCTTTAAGGGTATTGGCTTTACCATAGATATTATTCTTTTCATCTTTAAAGACAAAATCGCCATATCCTAGATTTGTTTTAATGAAAACTTTCAAATCTTTCATTAAATTCCTATCATGTTTTCTGATGAAACTAGCATTCTTCTTGAGAACTTCTTTTTGATAGTCTTGATTAGCAGATTGCATTAAAATAGGAAGGTCAGCATTCAAATGACGAATTTCATTTAAAAGTTTTAAACCTGCTCCAAGATAATCATCATTTAACTTAGGAAAATCGATGTCAGAAATCAAACAAACAATAAACTCTTTATACTTAGAATAAATTTCTATAGCATCTTCATAATTGTTTGCTAGCAAGACTTTTGGTCTGGCCCTCATTCGTAATCTCTTATTCATATCATTCATCTCAGTATCAATCAGAAGCTGGGTTTGTTTCATAATCTCAGCGTATAAGAGAGGTAAATATGAAGAATAGAAGTTAATCGAGTCTTCCACTAAAAGAATTACTCTAACAAGTCCAACAGTAGTATCAAAATCGCAATTCCAACGATCTTCAACATATTTTATCATTGCCAAGAAAAGTTTGCTATCACCATTCCAATAGAAAACATTATCGATATAGACCATCTTTTCAGGGAATTTTTGAATCAGGTTAATATCTCCAGTATTATTCAATAGTAAAAGAACCGGAGTATCAGGAGAAAGCTTCTTAATGGCAGATGATAGCTCAAAGGGGATAGTCTCCCCTACTCTCATCATTGTAATAACCAAATCATAGTTGTGAATTGAGATCTTTTTAAGGGCTTCTTCCTTAGTCGGAACTGATGTTATGCGAGGGATTGTTGTAAGGTTTAAGTGTTTATATTCACCAAATATCTGTTCAGATAATCTTCCATCCTGTTCAAAAATATAAGCATCATAGAATGAAGATACCATTAAAATATCTTTGACTCTTCTTTTCATTAAATAATGGAAGTTATCTTCACCAAATTTAAATTTATTATAGTGATAATTTAACTGTTTTAAATCCATTTTACCTTCTCTTTTTCACTTTTTTTTAAGATGGATTAAATGGTTTATTTGTCAATATTTTTCTTAAATGAATAAAATATGGCTTTATTAGAGGAGAGTAATGAGTGAAGAGTAATGAGTGAAGAGTAATGAGTGAAGAGTAATGAGCGAAGAGTAATGAGTGAAGAGTAATGAGTGAAGAGTAATGAGCGAAGAGTAATGAGCGAAGAGTAATGAGTGAAGAGTTTAGCTAGAAGAATCTGCACTCTTCCCTAAAGCTCTACTGCACCATTCGGGTTTAACTATCTTCAAATATGCTGTCTAGATGGCAATAGTAATATGATATTGAGCATCTTTTGTTATAATTACTTAATTAGACAACTGTATATAATGTTAACAAGTGTCATGTCTTTTGATAATAGATAAAAATGTGATGCTTATATATCTTAAATAATATAATTATCTGCTGTGCAAATAATACAATTAAGCCAAAAAAGCTACTATTAACGATAGGAACATTGATCTAGAATAATGTCCATCCCAATAATTACCTGATATTCGTCCTTATTAAATAACACTCACAGAATAGCAGATTAAAAATATCTATGGTTACTAAATTATCTTAATTTCTATATATCAATATTTTACTTATATAATTATTAACTAAACCCCATTAAACAATAGTAATTTTTCAATCAACTCATTAATTTTCTAATGTAACAAAATAAAATTTGTTAAAAAAAGATTATCGATTATTAATATATATGAATGTAAAAAATGGTAATAATTTTGTTAAATTTGTTAACAAATAAAAAAAACTTAAAAGTGTAAAAAATACCTATATTTAGGCATTTGTCCAGTTACGATAATGAATAAAAGTATTACCTAAAATTAAAATATATTGACATAAATGACGGCTTTACTTAAATTTGTAATGTCATCAAGAAATTTAAAGGGAGAAAATATGGACAACAGAAAAACAATATTTAAGTTACTCCGTGAGAGTAGTGGCAGATGGATATCTGGACAAGCAATTGCAGATGAGTTAGAAATTAGTAGAAACGCAGTATCAAAACATGTTAAGCTTATGAGAGACAATGGAGTTAAGATCTTAGCCTCAACTAATAGAGGTTATAGATTTATGGATGCTGAAGACAAAATTTACACATTTGAAATTATGTTAAACGATAAGAAGCAATTAATTGGTAACAAAATCTATTTATACAAAAAGCTAGATTCAACTAATTCAGAAATTGCACGTCAGGTAATCAAACACCAAATTAGAGAAGGTTCAGTAATTATTGCAGAGAACCAATCAAAAGGTAAAGGTATCAATGAGACTGAATGGGTATCAATTAAAGGGAAAGGAATCTATCTTTCTGTTTATCTAAATCCAAGATGTGTCTTAGATAAAGTTACTTTAGTTAACTTGATAGCTGCTTATAGTTTCATCGAAACTATGAAGAAAATGACTGGTTTAGATGATTTCAAATTAGCTTGGCCAAATAATATTACCTATAAAGGTGAAAAATTTGCAGGTCTATTAGCTGAGACATTCACAGATATGGACGGAGTTGGCAAAACTGTATTAGGTTTAGGTGCTTATATCAATTTAAGTGCTAAAGAACAAAAAAGTATTGCTGAAAAAGGTCTTACCTCTTTGAATGCAATTGCAGATACTGATTTCAATAGAAATGATATAATTTCAGAATTCTTAAATACCTTCAATGATGAATATCTAAAGTTCAAGAACAAAGAGATTAATGAGAACTTAGATCGTTGGGTACAATATCTTGATATCTTAAACAAACACGTCCAGATTGATATCGATGGCATAATCCACAAAGGTTATGTTAGAGGTATTACAGATAAGGGTAAGTTAATCTTCTCTTCAGATGATTATGATAAAGACCTTTATATCAGATATGGAGATTTCATTATCTCATAACTTTAATATTTAACTGAAGTAATGACATTATAACCTCTTCGTGAGGTTATGATGGCATTATTAAATACCTTAAGCATAGCTTTATGAATATGCTTAATATTCTTTGCTACTATATATGCTGTTCCGCCTTGAGCTAGATTAGAATATGCATTGTCGATGAAAAGATCTGCAATTCTAAAGTTAGAAAAATAAGGGGGATTACCAACAAATATAGTAGCTTTTTTTGCTTTTAAACCTTCATCTGTTAGGAAAAAGAGACAATTCTCAAGATGGTTATCATGAGCATTTATCTTAGCACAATCTAAAGCTCTTGCATTTGAATCAAGGAAAATAACTTGTTTAGGCTGATAATATTTTGCTAATGCAATACCAACAGTTCCAATTCCGCATCCCATATCAAGGAGAACATCATTTTGATAGACTTTAACAGTGTCAATTAGGGCCAAGGCACCTTCGTCAATACGGTGATGGGCGAAGACTCCGGGTAAGGAAAAGAAGTCAATCACAGGCTTATCTGGTAAGGATAACTGGAAAGAATCATTATAACTAATACTTTCAGGGAAATCCACTGTTTTGCGTAAAATCAAGACAAATTCATGTTTATTGAATTTCTCCAATGTATAGCTTATATTAAACACTCTCAAGAAATCCTCAAACCATTGAATTCGTTTATCGCTAGAGATGAAAATTTTCCCTTTTTTAGTTAAGAGTTTATAATGTTGAATAAAGATATCTTGATAATACTCTTTACTATAAGTTGTGTTATCAATTTGCAGAAAGATCTGAGTTAGTTTAGTTTCAGGAAGGTAATTAGAAGCACACATATTATTAAATTTTGCATTATTGAGCTTAGCATTATCTTCTACCTTCTTAAAGTGATGAAAGTCAATGTTCAAAACATTTATAGAAGCATCAGCATAAGTGTTTGAGAAAAATATTGGTAACACGCCTGTTCTATTATTAATAAAGAGAGTATGTTTCATATCTTCTGTTTTAATCTTTTGATTCAAGAGATTTATTTCAGTTGGGTGTAAGCCAGAGCGTGAAGTAACTTTTAAGTTAAGTTCAGGAAACTCTTGGGTTTTTGATTGTTGTTTATCTAGTTCAGTTATTATGATATGCATTATTTACCTCTTCTTTTTGATGCAACAACTAATAAGCCATTACCAATGGGATTATTCATCTTTTGATCAATCTTCATCAAGATATGAAAAATTGGGAAAGTGATCAAATAAAATAGTGGCAGAATCAAGAAGAAAGCATTGCTTTTTTGTAACATTAGCAAAGGAGTTTTCATAGCTAACTTCCAGTAATAAGCTCCATATTTGCCGTAAGTATATTTAGCTTTATCTATAGTGAATCCACTAGTTTCTAATTTTTCAAGCAAATCAGCAAGGTCATACCCAGGTCTTACATGTTCTTCGGTGAAAGCTGCAGCTTCATCGAAAGTGCTTGGGGTAGAGATTATTAATTTACCCTCGGGATTAAGAACCTTAAAAAAGTTTTTTAAGACAGCCCTATCATTTTCTATATGTTCTAAGATGTCAATAGCAATAATTAAATCAAAATCTTGATTAGGAGTGAAATCTTGCAGATCAGCACAATGATGATTAAATCTTGATTCTTTTTCACTTCCTCTAATATAAGAATAATAGTCTTCTATATAGTTATCTTTGATATCAACAGCGAAAACATTAGACTTTGAGTAATTAGAAAGAACATAATCTGTATATTGCAGATAACCTCCACCGGCATCATACATTTTCAATTTTTCATTTTTATTCGGGAACAAATCACCAATTAATCTAAAAACATACTGCTGCCTTAAAATCAAGCAGGTAAGCATCTTATAGAATACTTTCCTTAATGCAGGAATTAATGCAATAAAAAAAGCAATTTTATCTTTGACAATATCATATTTCATAATTATTTCTCCTAATAACAGATTAAGCAATAATCAAAACTAGTTGAATATTGTCAAATCTAAAAAAAAATAGGATTATAAAATGAATATTATACGACTGTATGATTTCCTTCAAAGTAGTAAGGCTGAAGAGTTTTATCAAGATATTGCCCACAGAAATATTAGGGAAATAAATCAAATTAAATTCTTAAAAGATAAATATTCTGAGGATCCTGTAGCTGAACTTCTTACTTTGGAAAGGTTACGGAAAAATGCTAAGGAAAGAATAAAAGATGCTGAGAATTACCTTTTTACAACAAAAGGGGTTGAGCAATCAAGTTCTTCACAAGTGGCAGAATATCATGCTAAACTATTCAAGCATGTTAATGTTCTTGCTGATTTATGTTGTGGTAATGGGATTGATCTTATAAATATTGCCAAAAACAAAAGCTTAGTTTATGCTGTTGATTTGTCTAATACAGCCCTTCTTTGTAGTCGTTATAATTGTCAGATTAATAGACTCGATACTATAATCTTTCGGAACATGAAAGCTGAAGATTTCAATGAAGAGGTTGAAGCTGTCTTTATTGATCCGGATAGGAGACCTGAGGAGAGAAGGGTTATTCAAGCTGAGGATATTTCTCCAAATTTTGATGAACTCATAAAGATTATTCACCAGTTCCAAAACGTTGTTATCAAGCTCTCCCCCGTCTTTGATTATCTAAATGCTAGTGTAGCTGAACCTCATACTTGGGAATTCATCTCCGAAGATGGTGTTTTAAAAGAAATACTTCTTTGTACAGGGAGTTTTGCTACACCGAATATTAACAGAAAAGTGGTTATACTACCACAAACTGTCTTTACTCAAAACTATCAATCTGTTCAAGTATCTTCGATAAAGAAGTTTGTTTATGACCCAGATCCTGCGATTATCAGAAGTGGTTTAGTTCAAGATTTAGCTTATGAAGTGGAGGCTAGTCTTATAAATAAACATCTGTCAATTTTGACATCTGATAGTAAGATTAACTCAGAGTTTTTAAAGGGCTATGAAGTTATTGAATATTTCCATTACAGTGTTAAAACTCTAAAAAAATATCTAAAAGAAAATCAAATAGGTAAATTAGTTGTGAAAGTAAGAGGATTTCCTGAAAGGCCTAATCAAGTTATCAGTAAGTTCAAGTTAAGTGGTCCAAATACCAGTCTAATCTATCTGATTAGAATGGATAAGGAATTTATCTGTTTAGTTTTAACCCGAATAAAGTAGCTTAATTACTTGATACCCGTCTTTTGTTATCAGAATAAAACTTGTATTAAGTAATTATTGCCTTGACGATAATAGCCAAGATCTGTTTTATGGTTAAACCTTTATGGAAAGCAAATAAATGTAGGAATAAATTAAATGAAAAAAAATATTCTCTTTATAGTATTATTATTATCAATATTAAATATTTTCGCATATACCACTATTTTTGAATGGCGTTATCTAAAGGATGGAAGATTCACTATTTATTATCCACAAGGGCAATACTTGTATGCTAAATATGCAATGAACACCCTTAAAGAATATGCCCAAGTAATAGATCAGACTACTGGAAATAAAAGAGAACAGCATGTTAATATCGTTTTAGAAGATACAGGAGAATTTCATAATGGTTTAGCTAATCCTTTAGAAAATAAACTTAAATTATTTTTAAATACTCCTCCCACGAGCGGTTCTTTTACCTCTCAAGAGTGGCTTAATATGCTTGTCATTCATGAATATACACATCACTCTCATCTAACTCATGCTAAGATGGAGCCCTTATTATTATCAAGAATATTCGGGAATGTTTTCTCTCCTAACCTATACTCTCCAATGTGGATTGTAGAGGGGATTACAGTACGTAACGAATCATATTTCTCGCCATATATGGGCAGACTAAACAATGGCTATTACACTGAAATTATAAATGCTCAACTTCGTGATAATAAATTTCAAAATCATATCAAAGCAAATTATTATTTAGATGATTTCCCCATGGGAAACTATTACATCTATGGTGGTGCCTTTGTTAAGTGGCTTTCAGATGTGTATGGAGAGGATAAACTTACTAAATTCTTTGATAAATATGGTTCAAATTTAGCAAATATTATATTCGGTTCTCTAATTCCCAAATATACTCTAGATAGAACAGCCAATAAAGTTTTTGATAAGAGCTTCCCTGAACTTTTCGAACAATGGAAAAATTATCTTGAGTTAAGTGCTAATTTCGATAAAGATATGATATCACAGAATATTGATCATCAATGGGATAACACTCTCTTAGTTAGTAATTTAACATCTGATGACCAAAATAGATTATTCTTCTTCGAAACTAAAAGATACTTCAATCACTATCGTAATCAGATCATTTCTCATGATATTGGTCTTCAGAAGAGTCAGATTATTTATAAAAGCAACTCAACCCTTACTACCAATATGGAAATTCACGATAATACTCTTTATTTCTCTGAAGAAGAGTCTGATTTTTTAGGGAATAATCTTGAATTTAATGGCTATTCTGGTACATCAGTGCTTAAAAAACTAAACCTAGATGACAACAATTCAACGTCTATGATTCTCCAAGCTCCTTTTAAAGACTTTACTGTTGCTAATACAAAAGTAATTTATTATACTATTGAAGATATTAATTCTATGACTTCATCTCTTTATAAATTTACTAATAATCATCACTCTCTAGTCAAAAATTATCCCTTCTTGATAAGTGAATTAGTTTATCATGATAATAAAATCTTTTGCACTTACAAATATCAAAATTCTTCATGGGACATAGGAGTGATATCGTTATCTGATAACAGTTTTTCAGAAGTTATAAAAACAAAATCTCAGGAGAAGAATCTCTCAATTGCTAACAATCAAATCATTTTCACTTCAAACCAAGGAAACAAATCCCAGGCCTATAGTTATGATTTAACCACTAAAAACATAGATATAATCAGCAATGGTTTTTATGCAGACATGCCTCAGGTAATTAACAATAACTTGTATTATAAAAGTATTTCTGGATCAGGAGAAAGAATATCTTATGCTGAGATCTCAACTTCGCCTTCAGCCCTAAATTTAGTTGATGATTCACGCTTGATAACTATCATGGACGATGACTATGAAGAGCATAATGCTGTGGGAGAGTCATTAACACAACTAATGATCCCATATATCAGACAACCATTAGGATTATTAACTAGTGATGGAATTGGATATTTTGATATCTCTTCGATGTGGTATCTGGATAATTCAGGTAAAGGGGTTATTGAAGCCAACCTTGCAACAAAAATCTTTTCTCCATTATATCTAAATTATTTCATAACAAGCAATGACACGAATAATTTAAATGCGAATTTACGCTTATATAATTCTCAAATAAACTGGTTAAATTATCTTGATTTACTGGGCCAAACCGATTTTGATAATAACAACTACTTAGGTCATCAAGTTTTGTTCAGAAAATTCGATTCTACTTTAATCAATAAAAATCTCTTTGATCTTGAAGATAATGGTTATGCTAATAAAACAATTTTAAGCCACAACTTTAAGAACGTGCAAATTAGTGGTATCTACGAAAAAGTTGAGAAGTTTGATGAATCTCCAAACTTCTCAGAAAATAAAATATATTCGGGTAAATCATCTTATAATGATTATGGACTGGTTACAGATTTCAATCTTGTTAAAGTAAGAAATGGTTTCTGGACACCTAATATTGCCATGAGAGATATTGATTTAAGCTTGGGTATATATCAAAATAATTACAGGTCTGATGATAATGTTACTTACTTCAAAGTTTCTGCAATATCTGATATTTTCTTGGCAGGCTTACTTCAGTTCAAGATTGAATCAGGAATTTATTTTAATGAGAATAAAGTTAGACCTCTGATTCGCTTTGGGACTGAATTTTAGCTCATCTTCATATACCTTTATAAATAAGTTTCTGCTCCCAAGGTTTGTTTAGAAAGTACTTAAGAACTATTCTTTTCTTATTCCCAATATTTTCAGGTATGGCTTCTTGAAATTTATCTAAAACTAAATATTTATGAAAAGCTAAGCCTAAATCATTAGCAACTTCTTGAACTACTTCAACACCTTCAGAGACTACTTTCTCGTCTGTGAACTCCATTAAATTAGCATTACTTATCAACTCAGTAACTTTCAAAGAAGATAGAGACTCAATCATTTCTAACATGAGCTTTATTTCAGCTGGATTGCTTGTGAAAGGTCTATTGATATTTACCACAAAATGTAATTCATAACCTCTTTTCTTGATTTCAGGAACAAATCGTCCTAGAGTTCTTGCCCCAGCAGGATCTCCACCAACATCTAGAATCACGGTCCTATCTGTTTTCATAATCATCCCTCTAATTCTAGGTGAAATCATGGGCAAGTCAGCATGCTTGAACTCACCTTCAGGGGCTACAACTTGAATTCCAATATCTTCAAATTGCTCACGTACATCTCTACTTCTAAAGTAAGGATTAACTACATCCATATCACATAAGACTACATCGTGGTCTTTATCATTAAAATCTTTAGCTAGATTTATGGCATATTCGCTTTTCCCGGAACCGTAGGCTCCTATTACAACAATCAATTTATGTTCAGTCATTTTAAAACTCCTAAGGTATTTTATAAAGAATATAATATTTTAATTTAGAAAAGCAAAGAATCTAATTCAGAATAGTTATAGATAAAGGCATCAGCTTTTTCTTTTAGGATTTCTTCATCTTTTTTAGAATAATCATTATAGATAGCTATAACCTTCATCCCGGCATTTTTAGCTGCTTCAACCCCGTGAACTGTATCTTCAACTACTAAGCAGTTCTCAGGGGGAATATCAAGTTCTGAAGCTACTGTGAGGTATATATCCGGAAAAGGTTTACCCCTAGATATAGAACAACCGGTTACTACACTTTGAAAAATGTCTCTGATCTGATTATATTTAAGAACTGCCTCGGTTAATACTTCAGAATTACTTGTGCCTATTCCTAACTTTATATTCTTATTAAGTAATTTATTAAGCAAATTTTCAGCTCCTTTAATTAAATCTAAGGAGGAATAGAAGTCTAGAGCCATCGAATTCCATTCAGCTATTATTGTTTGGGTATTTTCAGGTAAGTCAAACTTCTTTTTGAAATAAATGGCCATGGGAAGAAGTCCATCACCCGAGGGTAAATCAGAAAAAAGATCTTCAGGTACTTCCTTGCCCCTTTTCTGTAAAAAATCAATATCAACTTTATCCCAAACATGCATAGAGTCAATAAGAGTTCCGTCTAGATCAAAAATTACTGCTTTTATATTATCTAACATATTTATAGAAGGCTCTGATTAAAAAATTTCTTTACCATCTCAGCACTCTGATATTTTCCAAAAAGCGCCATCAGTTTTATTCTAGCCTTGGGACCCTGTAAGTCTCCGCCTAGGATACAGCCAATTTCTTGCAAACTCTTCCCTCCCCCATCATATCCATATTCAGGAAGAACACGTCCGGTTATTGTTCTAGAAACTACAACAACTAAAACACCAGCTTCAATAGCTAGTTTTAAGGATGGGACTAAATCACAAGGAAGATTTCCACGACCAAATGCTTCGATAACTAATGCTTTTGAACCATTAGCAATAGAGGCATTTATGTAAGTATCATCCATCCCTGCTACAGCTTTAATTAAATCTACCTTTGGTTCAATTACATTGGTCCAGACAGATTCTCTGAGATAGTTGTTGCGATGATAGATGACCATGTCAGGATCAATGGTTCCGATGGGACCGTATTTAGGAGATCTAAAGGCATCAACAGTACCAGAATCAAATTTCAACACATCACGGGCAGTATGAATATCATCATTCATAACTACTAAAACCCCTTTATCTACGGTTTCGGGATGACTGGCAACCCTTACAGAATCAATGATGTTACGAGGTCCGTCTAAACCTAACTCTGAACCAGACCGCATGGCAGCAGTAAGAACTATTGGCTTCCGTGAGGTAGTAACTAAGTCTAAGAAATAAGCGGTTTCCTCAAGTGTATCTGTACCGTGTGTAATCACTATACCATCATAATCTAATAAGTAACTATCAACATTTTGAGCTAAGTCTAGCATGATTTTAGGGGTCATATAGGGACTTGGAACATTAGAGTATTCAACTACTTCAATGTTTGCTATTTCATTAAGTTGGGGAAAAGAATTCAAAAATTCTAAAAACTCAGAGGTTGGGACAACACCTAAGTCTTGTGATCTTTTCATTCCAATAGTACCACCAGTGGTTAGAATTAATATCTTTTTTTTCATTATTAATTCCTATTATATAAATCTTTCATAGTAAACCATTTTCTAACTTTAGCTTTATCAACTTGCTCATCAATCCAGATATTAAAATAGTTATCCAATTCATTTTTACGGTATTCCCCTTGGATTTCGTAGAAATTATTGCTTAAATATTTCTTATCAGCTCTATTTTTCTTTAGCAGAATTGCTAAATATCCTTTTCTTTCATCTTTGTAACACTTAGTATAATCACCTTTCTTCTCAAGTGAAAGAATTTCTTTATTTATATGATCTTTATCATCATTTGTTATAGTTGAACTCAAGGAGACATTTTTGAGTGTAGAATATGTAACATAGGTCAGATTTTCAGGATTAAGTTCTTGATAAATATCAGCTAAGCTTCTTAATTCGTCAGATACCATGTCAAATTGCTTTTCACTTTTAATTTGCTCTTTTATATCTTCAAAAACTAGTTCTAAATCCTTCTTCTTATTGAGTCGATTCTCAACAATTTGTACCATAACTAAGAATCTCTCATTTTTATTATAAATAGGTGGATAGATATAACCATCAGGTTTATTATAAGCATCATTAATCATTTCTGAAAGATCACCTAGGTCTTCCACAAAAGTTTTTTGTTGGTTAAGACCATCAGCACTTCTTACTTCCCATCCATATTCCATGCCTGCATTATCGATACCAATTTGACTAATCATATCAGAAATCTGCATAAACTCCTCTCTCCTTTGTAAAATAGTCTCTTTACTAATTTGGACAGGGTGTTTTAGCTCTTGTAATTTTACCATACTCTTAGTTTTTTCCAGCACTTTATAGATATACCATACTTCATTTTTCTTAACCGGAGAAATAACATCACCTACTTGTGAATTTCTTACATAGTTTTGAATAATATCTGGCACATTTTCAATTTTCAAGAAGGGTAACTTTCCTAGAGGGTAGGAATTTAAATTCGAAGAAAATTCTCTTACAGCACTATCAAAGTCACCACCCTTAGACAAAGAAAAATAAAGTGACTCTATAACATTTTTGGTTTGGCTAATCTCATTAGTAGTTGGTTTAATCTCTCTAATGATGTACTTTATTGACAAAGATGGCTCATAGAAATATTGATTTTTATCTTTTTCCCATTTATAAGTAATTTCAGTATTTGTAACTGTAGGTTTATTAGTATCTAAGTCAATACTGAGAAGAATGATATCAGCAGTAGCATAATTTTGTTGATAATATTTCTCAACATCAGAGCGAGAAATTTCAGCATCTTTAACTAGCCTTTGTTGAATCTTTTGTAGAGTAATCCCTTGATAATAGGTGCTTTTAATAAAATCCGTATTAACTGGTTCATTAGTAAGAATTGATTTTTTATACTTGTTAAAATCAAAAGTGCCGTTACTATAAAAATATCCTGATTCGGTTAAAACTTTGGGAGGGTTAGTAAGCAAAGTATCATTAACTTCCTCTTGTGTAACTTCAAGATTATTTTTTTCAATAAATTGACCAATAACAACAGAGCGAGTTAAACCTTCCCAAGTTAAGTCTTCCAATCGCTTAATCTCTTTGTCAGTTGCTTGATAATTTGTATTGCCCTTAGTTAATTCTCTATAATTAAAGAGAAAATTTGTTGTAAAAACAGATCTGTCAATTAATTTTCCGTTAATCTCACCCGCATATTGTACTTTACTACTATTTTTATTAGAAGTACAACTCATTATCATTAGTATCAGCCCTGCTAGTATCAGAACTTTTCTCATAAGAACCCCTATTTTATATTAATCTTTATTATCAATTTTTGTTTGAATCTCTTGAAGCTTTTGCCAGGCATCAAGAGGAGACATTGTATTTAAATCTATCTCAGCAATTTCTTGCAAGATATCATCACTTTTTTTATTTTTTTCATCAAGGAATTCGAAAATCGTTATTTGATCATCCATTGTTCCTAATTGCTTCTTAATCTTTCCAACTAACCCTTGAGGAGATAATTCATGTTCTTCTAAGTTAGTTAAAATCTGCCTTGCTCTTTTAAGAACAGATTCAGGCATCCCAGCTAATCGTGCAACCTGGATTCCGTAACTTTGATCTGCTCCTCCTCTTTCTATCTTTCTGAGGAAGATTAGTTCATGTTTCCAAGCTTTAACAACAATGTTATAGTTTTTTACTGATGAGAGAACATTCTCTAATTCTGTAAGTTCATGATAATGAGTAGCAAAGAGGGTCTTTGCCTTTTTGTGATTATGAATGTATTCAACGATTGACCAGGCTAAACTCAGGCCATCAAAAGTAGAAGTCCCTCGACCAATCTCATCTAAGAGGATGAGTGAATCAGGAGTTGCTGAATTTAAGATATTAGCAGTTTCAATCATCTCAACTAAGAAGGTTGATTGACCTTGAGCTAAATTATCTGAAGCTCCAACCCGTGTAAATACTTTATCGAAAATGGGTAGAATTGCTTTTTTAGCAGGAATAAAAGAACCAATCTGAGCCATGATAGCAATGAGACCTATCTGCCTTAAATAAGTTGATTTACCAGCCATATTAGGACCTGTAATAATGGCTATTTTATTATTTTGATTATCTAAATTTACATCATTAGGGATATAGTGTTCATCTTCTAAGAGTTGTTCAATTACAGGATGACGACACTCTTCAATCTGCATCGAGCCATCTTCAGAAAACTCAGGTCTAATATATCTATTCTTATGTGCTGAATATGCAAAGGAGCAGAGGACATCAAGTTCAGATATCAAATCCACAAACTGCTGGAGAATTTGGATAAATTCTTGAACTTTGCTTCTGACAGTAACATATAATTCATATTCAAGAGATTTAATTCTCTCTTCAGCTCCAAGAACTTTTGTCTCATATTCTTTTAGTTTAGGTGAGATATATCTTTCGCAATTAACCAAAGTTTGTTTGCGAATATAGTGTTCAGGAATTTTATCTTTATGGGTTTTTGTTACTTCTAAGTAATAGCCAAACACTCTGTTATAACCAATTTTTAAAGAATTAATTCCCGTTTGTTGTCGTTCAGAATCCTCAAGTTTAGCAATCCAGGCTTTACCATCTCTGCTTAAGTCCCTAAGATTATCAAGTTCTTCATTGAAGTTATCGTTAATAATATTCCCATCCTTGATAGTAACGGGGGGATTATCCTGAATCGCCAAATCTATTAGATTTATAATCTCGGAATAATCTTCAATATTTGTAGCAATCCTGTTAAGTTGTTGAGAATGAAGGCTCTTTAAGTAGTATGATAATTTAGGGGCAACACTAAGATAATTTCTCAAGGCTATCAATTCGCGGGGATTGACCTTGAGTGCACCAATTTTAGAGATGATTCTACTTATATCTCCAATATCTGTAAGTATATCTCTAATCGCATTATTATCTTCAATTTTGTCTTTAAGTTGTTGAACAGATTTTTGTCTCTCCAATATATCATCTTTATTAATTAGAGGATGGGTTAACCAATTGTTTAACAATCTAGTACCCATTGGAGTTAAAGTATTATCTATAATAGAAATTAATGATCCATATTTGTTTCCATAGCGAATAGATTTAGTGAGTTCTAGATTTCTTCTACTGATTTCATCTAGAAGCATATAACTCTCAATTGAGTAATACACTAATCTGTTAATATGTAATAAATCATTATTCTTTAAATCTCTGAGATAGGCAATAGCGATACCTGCAGCGGTTGCTCCAACTTTCTTTCTATTAGCACCTAAACTCTCTAAAGATTTAGTATGAAAGTGTTCTTTTAATATTTTGAGAGCTTCACCTGACTCATTATGCCAAGAATCATATACCGAAATAGTAGTTTCAAAATCACTTAATAAGTCTTTTATTTCTTTCTCTGTTACGTCATCTTTAACAATAATTTCTGCCGGGTTAATTCGCAACAACTCACTTTTTAGTTGAGCTTTAATAAGTTCTGTGAAGATAAAATCACCAGTAGAGATATCTATTGAGGCTAGTCCTACAAGATCCTTTTTCCCATAATGAATAGTAGATAAATAGATGTTATCAGGTTTGCTAATAAGCTTACTATCTAGCAATGAACCCGGAGTAATGATATCAACAATATCACGTTTTACTATTCCCTTGGCCTCTTTAGGATCTTCGATCTGTTCACAGATAGCTACTTTTTGTCCTGCTGAGACAAGTTTATTCAAGTAATTATCTAGGGCATGGTAAGGAAAGCCGGCTAGAGGAACAGGATCATCATCGCTTTTATTTCTAGCAGTTAGGGTTATGCCAAGAATTCTAGCTGTCAGCTTAGCATCTTCAAAGAAAGTCTCGTAAAAATCTCCCATTCTAAATAGAAGAATTTTATCAGGATGTTGATCCTTGAATTGCCAATACTGGTCTAGCATTGGAGTTGATTTTTTTTCTTTCACTTTACTCATTTGAGATTAGGAAGCAATCAATGCCTTTTGATTTGAAATATGCAATATCATTTTTTGCTTGATTAGCAGTATCATAGGGATGTGTCCAAATCATATAAGTAATTTTTTCATTGCTAACATCTCTGATAATATTCCAAGTCTTTTGCAAAAAGAATAACTCTTTTGTTCTATTGATAGCAGATTCCTTAGTAGAGAATCTACCAATCTGTACAAAGTAGTTGCCTACCGGTTTATTCATCAGATAAACATATCCATCTTTCTCGATATTTTTCGGACGTTCTAAAAAAGTACCATTTGGAGATTCTTGAGAGCTATGGGATTGATTGGGATTAATACCCCTACTTTCTTGACCAGGATTTCCTATGATATCATTATCGGCTACTGTATTGAAAGAATCATTTGTTTTGATTTCAATATTCTCTTCAATCATTTCAAGGTTATTTGAAACTAAAAGCTCTTCTGGTCCTTTGGGAGAACTCAAATCTTCTTTGCTAGTTTTATCCTGAGTATGAATAATATCCAAATGATTATCTTGCTTATACTCACCATTGAAAAACTTGTTCAATACCGTACTGGTGTCTGTTCGGACTAGTTCTGTTATATTGAATTCTTTAACACTAGTTTTTTGAGCTACAGGCATTTGGCTTGTTGCAGGTGGATAATTCTTGGTATAAAGAAAGGATAAATCTAAATTCTGTTTGCTACTTTTCTGAAGCTCAAATAGTCTCTCTTCTGTTAAGGCTGCATACTGTCCATAAGGATCCAACTCAAAGGATTTTTTATAATTTGCTACTGCTAAAGAGATATTTTCCAATCTTTCATAGCTATATCCTATTCGATAATAGAGATATTTTTTATTTATGCCTTCAGCTTTCTTCAGGAGAAGTTCTTCAGCTAATACTACGGCTTTCTGAAAATTATTATCACTAATACTATTTTCGATTAACATATAGAAAGAAAGCTCATACTTGTGATCTATTTTCTCACACTTTTCAATAAATTTACTAGCATATAGAGAACTATTTTTATGATCTTGCTTCATATAATAAAGTCTGGCTAACCAATAATTAAACTCATAAAACTGATCTCTATTTTCAACTTTAGTGAAAAAAAATTCAGCTTGAGAGTATT
The DNA here is from genome assembly GCA_016838885.1 of Candidatus Cloacimonadota bacterium. GTDB lineage: Bacteria > Cloacimonadota > Cloacimonadia > Cloacimonadales > JAFGVF01 > JAEKNW01. The sequence goes on along the minus strand of JAEKNW010000220.1, from coordinate 7,465 downwards.
TTCTCTGAAAGAAGTTAATAATACCTAATTTGAAATTTATCTGATCTTTTGTATCAATCTCTGGAAATCCTTCTATTAACTCCTGCAAAGTAGTATCAAAATTCTTACTGGTAACTAAGGACTCATAAAAGGCAGCACGGGGTAACTCTTCTTCATCGAAATGAGGTTTAGAGTAGATTGCACTTCTTAACTCATCAACTTTACCATTCTCATATAACTCTTGATAATCTACAGCACTTAAACATGCTATATGTCCCATTAAAACAACTATGATAAGCCTTAAATTAATTTTCATATTCTTTTCCTTACTAACCCATATTCAGGGATATTTCCTTGCAATTCTATAAATGCATTGGTGTTAGGTTTTGTAAAGGTTATTTTTTGCATATCTTCACTATATAGTGTATTTACTGTAAAAACGATATCATTGTCAATGTCAGGAAAGATAATTTCGATTTCGTCACCAACTTCGAACTTATTCAAAATCTGGATTTTTACTAAGTTATCTGTTTTGTGAAGAACTTTTCCAATATATTTATAATCTCTGATATAGGCAGAGTTTTCATAAAATTGCGTATCTTGGTCATTGAATCCTGCATAAAATGCCTCAGTATAGACTCGATGAGAAACATTATTAAGCTCTTCAATGAAGCTCTCAGGAATATCTTTACCTTCTTGAATTCGATTTAATACATTGCGGTAAACTCTGGTAACGTTACTCACATAGTGCAAGCTTTTCATTCTTCCTTCAATCTTAATACTGGCAACACCTGCTTTGTAGATATCAGTGAGCCTGTTAATCAAGTTAAGATCTTTTGAATTCATGATATATGTCCCAAATTCATCTTCTGTAATAGGGAAAAACTCATTAGGTCTGGTTTCTTCCATCAAAAAGTATTTCCATCTGCAGGGTTGAGTACACTCTCCCAAATTTGCACTACGATTATTAAAAAAGGCTGAGAGTAAGCATCTCCCTGAATAAGCAATACACATTGCTCCATGAACAAACATCTCTAATTCGACCTGAGGAACCTTATCAGCCATCTCAACTATCTCATCAAAAGTCAATTCCCTAGCTAAGATAACTCTTTCTGCTCCTAATGAATGCCAAAATTCAGCAGATTTCCAAGAGACTACATTAGCTTGAGTACTTATATGAATAGCCAAATTGCTATGCTCTTTCACAACTTGAAAAACACCTGGATCTGATACTATCACAGCATCAATCCCGATTTTTTCTAAATCTTCTACATATTCAGGTAAATCTACTAAGTGCCTGTTATGGGCAAAGATGTTAACAGTTACATAGATTTTTTTATTAAGACTATGGCAGAATTCAGTAGCCTCTTTAAGCTCTTCTAAGCTAAGATTACCAGCTTTTGCTCTTAATCCAAATCTATTAGTTGCAGTATAAACAGCATCAGCCCCATATAAAAGGGCATACTTTAACTTTTCTAAATTTCCAGCAGGAGCTAATATTTCCACTTAGTTACTCATTGATTTTAAGAAGTCCGAATTACTTTGGGTGGTTAACATTCTCTTACGAAGTGTTTCAATACCTTGAGCAGGACTCATTGTTTTGAGGAAGTTTCTTAAAATAAACATTCTATTTCTTTCGATTTCTGTTAGTAAAAGCTCTTCTCTTCTTGTTCCTGATTTAACCAAATCAATAGCAGGATATAGACGTAAATCACTAATTGATCTATCTAAAACCAATTCCATGTTACCAGTACCTTTGAACTCTTCGAAGATAACTTGGTCCATACGTGAACCTGTATCTACTAAAGCTGTGGAAATAATAGTTAAACTACCAGACTCCACTGTATCACGAGCAGCACCGAAAAACTTCTTAGGCTTGGTAAGTCCATTAGCATCTATACCACCGGAAAGCACTTTACCTGAGGAAGGTTGAACATTGTTATATGCACGAGCAAGACGTGTAATAGAATCTAAAACAATAATTACGTCTTTTCCTAATTCACACAACCTTTTAGCTTTGCTTAAGACCATTTCAGCCACAGCAATATGGTTGCGTGGTGATTCATCAAAGGTTGAACTAACAACTTCTTGATTACCTTCTTTCAATATTTTTTTCATATCAGTAACCTCTTCAGGTCTTTCATCAATGAGCAGAACTAGTAAGTAAGCTTCAGGATGATTTGTCAGAATGGCATTAGCAATATTTTGTAGGAGAACAGTTTTACCTGTTCTAGGAGAAGCAACAATTAAACCTCTTTGTCCCATTCCAATAGGAGTAAATAAATCAATAATTCTCGTAGAAATGATATCTTTATCAGTCTCTAAGTTAATTTTCTTAGTTGGATAGTAAGGGGTTAGATTATCAAAGTGCTTTGATTCAAAAGCTTTTTGAGGAGATTCATCATTGACAGCATCTACTCTTAGTAAAGCATAATATTTCTCACCCTCTTTTGGAGAACGTACCGGACCAGATATCATGTGTCCTGCTTTTAAATTAAATCTCTTAATTTGGGTAAGTGAAACATAAACATCATCTCTGCCTGGGAGATAATTATTGTGTTGGAATCTTAAAAATCCATACCCATCAGGCATTAATTCAAGACAACCGGTGATAAAGGCTAAACCTTCTTGGGAAGCATTGAATTCTAAGATAGTATAGATTAATTGCAATTTTTTCATTGTACTATATCCGGTTAGACCGAGATCTTTAGCAACTTGATTTAATTCTGGTACTGTAAGATCAAAGATATTTTCATAATTATTCATGGAAACTCCTCAGTGGAAAATTTGGTTGTTAAACTTTTATTGATTGATTCAAAAAATGTGGTACACCCGTAGGGATTCGAACCCTAGACCCGCTGATTAAGAGTCAGCTGCTCTACCAACTGAGCTACGGATGCACAACTATTATCCTAAAAAAATCAAGGACTAAATTGTGTCAACCATTTTTCCTATTTTCTTTTATATTTTCAAGTTTTTTATGATTTTGGGGATTATTCAAGATTATTTAAAATCTTGAGTTCATATTTGATATTATATTGATTATTATTGTTTTAACAAGATATTTTCTCATTACTCTAAGTTAAATGAAGTCGGATATTCTGTCAATGAACTTTTCCATTTATTTAACAATTCTTGATAAATATTATAATGATCTTCCGAGAAAGAGCAAAAAAAGACTTTGGCAGGGAACTTATGATCAGAAAGGAAAATAATAACTTCCCTGACTGCGATAACTGCTGCTTCCTTAACAGGATAACCATAAACCCCAGTTGAAATAGCTGAAAAAGCAATCGTTGCAAGCTTTTTCTCCTTAGCAATAATCAAAGAATTTAGATAGCAATTTCTTAGTTCTTGCTCTTGGTTTTTATTGTTTTCTTGATAAATTGGACCAACTGTATGAATTACAAATTTAGCGGGAAGTTTATAACCCTTGGTAATTTTAGCCTGGCCTATAGCACAGCCATTAAGAGTCTTACACTCTGCTAAAAGGTCTGGACCTGCAATTTTATGAATAGCACCATCCACTCCCCCACCACCTAAAAGTGATGAATTTGCAGCATTAACAATGGCATCAACTTCCAAGCTGGTTATGTCAGCTTTGATTACTTCAATTCGGGATGAAAGGCTATTCATAAGAAATTTCCTTACTATGAGTTTTATAATCCATTATCTTCCTTCCATTCTCTAGCAATTAATTGACCTCTCTTTTCATTAACTCTTTGCAAGGTGATCAGACCCAGCAAAAAGAAAGGAATCACTGTTAAGATAGAATATTTAATATTACCTGTCCATTTACTGACAAGTCCGAAGAGGATAGGACCTATAACAGCGGACATTCTTCCTGTAACAGTATAAAATCCGAAGAATTCTGCATTTTTAGATTTAGGAGTTAATGAAGCAATCATAGCCCTACTATTAGCTTGAGTTGACCCAATAGCAAACCCGGCAAGAAGAATTACTACATAATAGTCTTTTTTCGCTGGAGATAAGAAGGCCCAAACTATTACTGAAAGCCAGATGAATAAACAAATGGAGAGAGTCTTTTTATGTCCGATCTTATCAGCAATATAACCAAAAATAAAAGCCCCCAGGATAGATGTTAGTTGAGCTAGGATAAAGACCTTAATTGATTCATCAGTGGTCATACCATAACGTTCTTGACCATAGATCATAGTGAAACCAATAGCAGTTGAAATTGCATCATTATAGAAAAAGAAACTTACTAAGAATGTTCCCAGATCTCTGAATGATTTGATAGAGCTAAAAGAAATACTAATTCTTTGGTAGGCTATTTTAAAGTAATTTGCTCTTTTCGAGGTTCTTCTAAATTCCTTTAAGAGAACAAAAGTAAAGATTGCAAATACTCCATAAAATACTCCAACCATAGGGAATACTAATGTTATTTTATTCAAGTTAACTAGCCAAAGAGCTAACACCAAGGAGACTAGCCCTCCTACATAGCCAAAAGCCCAACCAAAACCTGAAATTCTTCCTAAATGTTTGGTAGTTGCTATTTCTGATAAAAAAGAATCATAAAAAACAATGGCAGAATGAAATCCAAAATTTGCAATTATGAAAAAAAGCATCCCGGTAAATATCGAGCCAGGACCAACAAATCCTAACAAAATAGTGAAGATAACTGACAGGTAAGTATTGTAGAATAAAAACTTTTTCTTGGCTCGTGAATAATCTGCTACTGCCCCGAATATAGGTGCTGTTATAGCAACTAAGAACATTGAAATAGCTAGAGCTAACCCCCAAAGGAAACTTCCATCTCCCCTATCACCCACCACAGTAGTCTTAAAGTATACGCTATATACTACTGTTACTATAATCGTAGTGAATGATGAATTAGCGAAATCATAAGCCATCCATCCGAAAATACTCTTGTTAATCTTCATTTATTCTACCTTTTAGTTTTTTCTTGGTGGTGCTTCCACTCCATGCCAATTGTCGCCAGATTCTTACTCTTCACACATTACTCTTCACACATTACTCTTCACTCATTACTCTTCACTCATCTCCCAACTTAATGATGGGAAAGCTAAATCCCCGATAATTATCGATATTAGGCGAAGCAATCAAGATCTGATGTTCATCAGTTAGCAGACTAAGTATCTTATCTACTCTATTTTTATCTAACTCAGAGAGAGCGTCATCAAAGATTATGATAGGAATACAGCTTGAGTTTTCTTTTATCATAGCAATTTGGGCAAATCTTAAGGCAATGACTAATGATCTACGTTGCCCTTGGGATGAATATCTTTTAACAGAATATTCATTAATGTTAAACTCATATTCATCTAAGTGAGGTCCGACCAATGTTCGTTTATATTCAAATTCATTTTGTTCTATTTTGTGGAGATAGTTTTCTAACCAGTCTGATTCATAAACTATATGACTAAATGCTTCATAATCAATCTGTAATGATTCATGGGAATTAGTGATATTATTCAATATATCTTCAGCAAACTTAATAAATTTGGCTAGATAATTCTTTCTATATTCAACAACTTCAATAGCTTTTGAGATAAATTGTTTATTCCATGGCTGGAGTTGTGATTTGAATTTATCATCTTTCAAAATAGAGTTTCTTTGTTCCAAGATCCGATAATATTCTCTTAAAAGATCGCTGTAAAGTATAGATGATTGGGTGATAGCTTGATCAAAGAAGCTTCTTCTTTTTTGCCGATTACCATTTACCAGCCAGATATCATCAGCTGAGAAATAGACAATTTTTAAGTAATTATATAAGTCACTAATTCTAGTAATAGGTGAGTTATTGAGTTTTATTGCTTTTTTATTTTTGGAGAAGATGACTTGGAAATCATAATTTTTATGTTCATCTTGATACTTGCTATTAATAGCGAATTCTAAAGAGTCGAATTTTACTAAATCTGCATCTGCAAACTGCCTAACAGATTTTCCGAAAGCAGGGTAACAGATAGCTTCAAGAAGATTGGTCTTACCAATGCCATTTTTGCCAGTGATAAGACCCCCATCCTTCTCAAATTCAAATTTCTGATTAGTATAATTTCTAAAATTATAAAGAGAAATTTCTTTTATATACACTTATTATCTGGCGACTCTCAAAGGCATTAATAGATATCTCAGAAGAGTTCCTTCCGGGTCTTTTTCATTGTAGATAAGAGCAGGGTTCTTTGATTCTCCTAAACATATTCTTACATTATCAGTATCAATACAATCAAGGATGATACTTAAGAATTTGAAGTTGAAAGCAATGCTAATATCTTCACCACTGTAGTTAATATCTTTTATAAATTCTTTAGCTCCACCTTTTTCATCATTACTGGTAGCTAATTCAAGGGTATTGCCTTTGAGGCTAAACATAATTTTGAAACTATCGATCGGAGCTACCAATGAAATTCTTTTAACAGCTGCTTTAAGTTGACTCTTATCAAGGAGTAACTCTTTAGGTAATGATTCTGGAAAAACCTTGTTATAATCAGGGAATTTAGTAGTCATCAAGTGAGAGAAAACTATGAAATTACGGTATTTAAAGATAACTTTATTCTTGCTAATATCAGCTTGAAGGATATCGGATTCTTCACAGATAATTTTTTGTAAGAAACTAATACCTCCGGTTGGAAGCACGATTCTAATAGTATCATCATTTTCATCAATTGGATTAACAAAGTCTTTAGTTTCAGAATCTATAGCTATATGCGCAATTTTCTTACTATCTGTTGCTACCATGGCTTGTTTACTTCCTGAAATCTCCCAAAGAATCCCCGAGAAAATAGAATTATGTTGATCTTTCTGAACTGCCACAATAGTCTTGTTAATCATCTTATCAAACTCAGAAGCCTTGAACTGTATCGAATTTTCAAATAATGCTTCTGGAATCAATGGGAAGTTAGAATAATCAGACAAGTTTAAATTAAAATCAATATTCTCACAATGAATTCTGAGTAATTCATCGTCTTTTGTGAAGGTGATTTGAGAATCAGGCAAGGCAGAGATAATCTCATTCAAATCTTTTGCTGCTACAGCAATAGTACCGGATTCCATAACAGTTGCGTTGAAAGTTACTACCACTGTTATTTTCAAATCAGTAGTAATAATTTTAATTAGATTATCAACTTCAATTGCTTCAATGAGATAATTTGTCAAAATTGGCATTGTGTTTTTGCTTGGTACAACATTGGCGAGATGTTGAATATTGTGTAGTAAATCTCCCTTATCTATAAAAAACTTCATCTTTACCCCTTAATTCACTTAATATTATAGTTTATTTACTCAATTTGTGCTCACTAAATATAACGTCAAGAAAAATATCTTTTTTTTTGGAATGAGACATCTGAGACTGTTCAATCATCAAGCCACTCTCCCCAAAAGCTTATCTTTGAAGAAGTCAATATCCCTCTATCTCTCTATCTCTCTATCTCTCTATCTCTCTATCTCTCTATCTCTCTATCTCTCTATCTCTCTATCTCTCTATCTCTCTATCTCTCTATCTCTC
>JAEKNW010000219.1 GCA_016838885.1 Candidatus Cloacimonadota bacterium | reverse complement strand
TTTAGACGCATATAATATATATATTCGGAAAAATTATGGAAGTTACTTTTGCAGAAGAATATAGTGCTATTCACAAAAGTCTACTGCACTATTTGGGTTAAACCCAAATAATGTATTAGTAGAATATATGTAGCCCCTTTATAATGTCAAGAAAACCTGAACATATGCAATATTATCGACTTCTTCAAGGATAAGCTATTAGAGAGAGTGGCTTGATGATTGAACAGTCTTCTCCGAGCTTCATTCAAAATTAACGAAAATTTTCTTGACTTGCAGAAGAGGCAAAGTCTTTTTTGTAAAAGAGGAAAAATAAGCTTATGAAAAAGAATATTGTTCTATTAACATTTTTACTATGTTCACTGTCTCTGTTTGCAGAATCTTATATTGATTCACTTCAAGCAGTTATTGAATCATTACCATTTTCTTATGAAAAGGCAGATAAGATATGGGATTTAGCCCTTTATCAATCTAATGAATCCAATCAACCCCAAGAGGCTATTGAGAACTACTCAAAAGCTTCAGAAATGTTTGTTGAGATTGATTCATTGTCGCAAGCCTTTAAAACAAATGGTTCGATTATAAATGTAGCTTTTAATAATCCTGAATACTATGACTATTCTAAAGAGGCTTTTACTAAGCAGTTAAGTTTTTTTGAGAATAAAAAACTTCAGAAGTATAAAGGAGACATGTTAGTATTTTTCTTAAGGCATGTAACTAATGCTTATCTGCTTAAAGAGATGGACTATTTGAAAGAATGTTTACTTCTAGTTGAGCCTTATTTTAAAGATAATAAATATGATTATATCAAAATTGATTTTGATTATATCTCAATTCTGACAACTAGTTTTTTTAATGGAGAGCAAGCAGCTTTAAATCAAAGCATGGAAGTCTATGACAGATTAGAAAGTGGTAAATACAACTTAGTTTTTGGAAAGAAACAAAGCATGAGGGTTAAGCTTCTCTCTTTGATGCAGAATTATCACTATTATAGAGGCAATATTGAACAATCTAATCATCTTTTAGACCAGGCTATGTTTATTGCTAAGGATACTTATCAGAACCACCCTGATAGCCTATCAAGTATGGATAAGATAAATTTTAAAGTAGATATTACTAAAATAATGACACTAAAGGTTGATAACATCCCAATTATTGAAGAAAATTTAGTTGATATAGAAAAAGATTATTTAGAGGTTAATGATTTTTCAAAATCTTTTGATGAAGAAAGAGAACTGAATAATTTTGTTAAAATAGCTCATGCTTATGATATTGTTTATAGCGGTAATCATGAGAAAATTTCTTATTATTTAAATCTTGTAGAAAAAGATTTAGAATTGCTTAAAAACCCTGTTTATCTTACTAATTATCAGTTAACTAAAGCTCGTTATATGCTCAATAAAAAGGAGTATGACCAAGCTAACAGCTTATTCCTAAAGGTTGAGGACTTCATTGATAAAACTAATCAATATTGGTTGAAATTAAACTATATCATGGAGCGATCAAGATATTATTTTGAGATGGGTGACCCTAAAACAGGTTATCAGATGATTACTACATTCTATAAAACTATTGATAAAGACTTCTCTACTGATATAGCAGAAAAAACAGCACAGTTAAATAACCTGCTGAATACTCAGAGACTTCAAAGTGATAATCTTACTTTAGAGAAAGAGTTGGAGATTAACTCCCTTAAAAACAGTAGGAGCAATCTGATAATTATAATTATTACCATCTCTCTAGCTTTTGCAGTAATCTTCTTAATTAATAACATTATTATGAGAAATAAACTGCAAAAAGCCCTAAAAAAGCAGAGTGAAGAGCTTCAACAAGAGATTATTTCAAATTAAAAGAAGGCTGAAGAGTTGATAATCTCTGAGAAATTGTCCACTACCGGCCAAATTGCTTCCTCTATTGCTCACGAAATTAAAAATCCTTTGACCAATATTATAACTGCCTCGAAACTTCTAAGTACTGCAAAAACCCCGGATATGATTGATAAGTATTTTGAAATATGTGAAAGAAATTCTTGGCTTGCCATTGATAAGGTAAATGCCCTTTTGGAATATGCCAAACAAACGAAAATGAATTATACAGAGAGCTCCTTGCGTACCATTCTAAAGGATGCAATTAATTTAGCAAAAGGCTCATTAGAGAAATATGAGGTAGAAGCTAATCTAATTTACAAAACTTACGATGATGTAATTAGAGTCGACAGAAAAGAGTTTACGGGGGCTCTGGTTAATCTGATTTTGAATTCTGTACAGGCTATGGAAGAAAAGAAAGAGAATAAACATATCGATTTAATCTTAAGTAAAGAAGATAATGAATTTATTATTGAAATATCTGATAACGGGAGTGGTATTCCTGCTGAAACAATCCCCAAAGTCTTTACACCTTTCTTTACTTCAAAAGAGTCCGGTACAGGCCTAGGATTAAGCTATGCACAAAAGGTTGTGATTGAACATTCAGGCCATATTAGTATTAAATCAGAATTAGATAGGGGTACCCAAGTATTGATTAAATTACCGGTTAATTCATAAATTGTAAAATTTACAGTTAAACTTTTTCTAATATAAGAGTATTAAGCTTATTATTAACAAAAGACTCTTTATAGTTTAACTATTAAAAAGAAAAATTAATATTTTTTTTGTATTAATTAACTATTTGCCTATAAATTAATTATGACAATTCTTTACACTCAAATCAATAACAGAAACAAAATTATTCTTGACAAACATTTTTATTATGACAAAAAAGAGCATCTCAGTAAAATAAAAATATATGATATAAGGAGTTTACATGAGAATGTTTATTTTATCATGGTTATTATTGCTTTTGCCAATAAGTGTCTTTTGTCAAACCGCTCCAGAGGGAGCAGGTACTTTAGAAAATCCTTACCAAATTTCTAGCTTAGAAAATCTTCATTTCCTTTCTGCTTCAGCAAATAGCAGTTACTGGGCTGAAGATAAATACTTTATTCAAACTAATGACATTGATGCTTCAGCTACATCTACTTGGAATTCCAATGCCGGTTTTCTTCCTATTGCTAATACTACTAATCCTTTTAAAGGTAACTATAATGGCCAAGGTTATCAAATTAGTAACTTGTATATTAATAGGGGAAGTACTGAATACTGTGGCTTGTTTGGAAAGATCTCTGATGCAAGTATTAAAAATCTATGTCTTGAAGACATCAATATCACAGGCAGTAAGAATGTCGGTGGAATCACTGGAGCTTGTGCAAGTTCAGTAATAAGTAACTGCTCTTCTAGTGGAGAAATAACAGCAACTTTTTCAACAAGTCTTATTGGTGGGATTATGGGACAATCAACAGGCACAACTTTGGTAGAAAGATGTTTCTCTTCTGCTGATATCTATGGTAATAATAATGTTGGAGGAATTGTTGGATTTTATCGAGATGAAGCAATAATAAGAAATTCCTATTTCACTGGCAATATTATTGGAACTTCCTATTGTGGGGGTATTGCAGGTCAGGTAATAAGCACTGGTCAACCAACAATTGATAAATGCTATGTTGTCTGTACAATAGCATCTAATAATTCTTCTTACTCAGGAATGATTATTGGATATAATCAAAGTCCAAATATTTCATCCTGCATCTATCAAGTAGATCAAAGACTTAATATTGTAGGAAGTGGAAGTAGCGTTAATTCTTTTAACTTTGATAATCTTGTACTTATCCAGTCAGAAATGAAAGAAGCAACAAACTACATAGGTCTTGGTTGGGATTTTCAGACCACGTGGTTATTAGATGATACCACGATTAACAATGGTTATCCCTATCTCTATTGGCAAGGTGGATCAGCTCATTCACTCTTGATATCTAATGAAGAGAACTCACAAAACTTTATTGCCCCGGAAGTTAATGCAGAACTTGAATTTGTAACTTCTCTCCCTGAAGAAACTCAAATCCTCATCACTAAGCCTGAAGCAAGTAACACTTCTACAAGTGGTTATGAGGCTAATCTCGTAACCTTAGGGAGTAACTTTTGGAAAATAAGAACTACTTATTCGGATACCATATCTTATCATCTGACTCTCGATTTAGAGGCTATCCCAATAAGTTTTCAGACTAGTGATGTCCAGATTTTGAAAAGAGATAATGAGACTAGTGATTGGGTCAATGTAGCAGATTTAGGAGGTCAGCTAAGTTGGCAGGGCAGAAAAGTTACTATTTCCGGTTTAAACACTTTTTCCGATTTTATTCCGGTTATAGATGAAAGCACTTTACCTGTAGAATTATCATCTTTTACTGCTAATGTTATTGATAACAATACCGTTAGCTTAAATTGGCAGGTGGAATCTGAATCTAATTTAGTTGGCTATTACCTGCTAGAAAATTCTTGGAATAATATAGATACAGCAGAACTTATTCCTTCTCTGATTCAAGCCACTAATACTACTCAACAGGCTTCTTACAACTTTATTCATCATCCTGATAATCATCCTGGAATCGTTTATTACTGGCTTAAAAGCTTGGAACTCAATAATCAATCAGAATATTATGGTCCGATTATTGCGAATTTTAATATCGAAAATGATAATTATCCTGCTATATTCTCTGGTAACCGGTTATACGCAAATTATCCTAATCCCTTTAATCCTTCGACTGCAATTTCTTTCTCAGTGCAACAACCGCAAGATGTATCTATCAGAATCTTCAATGCTAAAGGACAACTAGTTAAAAAACTATTCGATGGATATATTGCTCAAGCTAATATTAAGAATACAATTATCTGGAGCGGAAGAGATGAAAATAACAATAAAGTTAGCTCGGGTCCATATTTTATCAATATGAAACTGGCAGATAAGTCCTTTACTCGAAAGGCAATTTTAATGAAATAGGGTCTTGCTGGGCAAGAATGAAAAATAGAAAAAGAACAAAATTATGTTGAATCGTTGATTTGTTTAATTGTTTAATTGTTTAATTGTTTAATTGTTTAATTGAAAAGAGTGATAGAGCTCATGGTCGGAAGGCGGGCGTTCCCGCCCGCTCCAAGCTGAAAAGCTGGGTTGTAACTGGGAACGCGGGCCTACCCGCCCGCCTACCACCGACTAGAGAAGGTGATTTCCACTGAAGCTACCCACAATCTTGAGCCCGTGGTCGGAAGGCGGGCGTTCCCGCCCGCTCCAAGCTGAAAAGCTTGGATAATCTTAAGGTTCTCTCTCAAGTAAAGTGGGTATCAGGTAGAAAGAAAAAAAATCTCACTAGAAACAGATTTCTGCAAATAAGAGATAAGGCCTCTTCTGTCGGA
>JAEKNW010000218.1 GCA_016838885.1 Candidatus Cloacimonadota bacterium | reverse complement strand
GCTACGCCTCACAAGCCGGGATTTAATACTAACAAGCTTACAGCTTGGGGCGGAGAGAATCTCCACCGTCCGACAGAAGAGGCTTTGTTACCAATAAACAAACATTATAAAATGTCAAGAAAACATGAAGATGTACAATATTATCGACTTCTTTAAAGATAAGATATTGGAAAGGGTTGTGCCATTGTTGAACGGTTTCCTACTGTAGGTGGAAAAAAAAGTAAAAAAATAATTTGACAAAATATCTGCCAAAAATATGTTAGTAATAACTAACTTATTAAGAGGTAAGTATGAACAATGAAAAGCAATTAACACTCAAAGATATACCTATGGGTAATAGAGTAGAGATAGTAGGTTACGCTAACATAGACAAAGAATATAGGCAAAAATTATTTAGCTTAGGTCTGATTAGAGGTGAGGTGCTTAGGGTAACAAAAAAGGCACCCCTTGGTGATCCAATTGAGGTATGTCTTAATGGTTCAAAAGTTTCTCTCAGGAAAGAAGAAGCCAATGAGTTAATAGTAGAGTTAAGAGAGCCTTGTGGAAGACACGGACATGGTGGCAGACATCCTCATGGTCATGGTGGTGGAGAGAAGCGAAGAGGCTTTGGTTGGGGAAGATTTTTTCATAAATAGACAATCAGGTTACCTGATTTATCAGAGATATTTTTTGCGAAGCGATAATCCGCTAAAGGGGCAACAGCCCTTTTTTTTTGTTAAGAAAAAAATAATCTTTGACAAGTAAGCAGGATGATAAAAATATACAATGAATAATTAAGCGGGAGTATTATGTCTAAATACCAAGATGTTATAAGAAAATTAAATTTGATAGCCCACCCCGTGGAAGGTGGTTTCTACAGAAGAAATTATACTGCTAAAGTAAAAGCTTTTTTCCCTAATCTAGGAGAAGAAAGATCTCTTGCTTCTGCTATTTTCTATCTTTTTGGTGAAAAATCTCTTTCTTACCCACATTATTTAAAGCAGGATGAACTTTGGCACTTCTACAGTGGTTCCCCAGTGGAGCTTTTACTTCTTCCTAGAGAAAATAAGCCTGAATTGATTATTATGGGCAGTGATATTCTGAATGGACATAAGTCTCAAGTAACAATATTAGCAGGGACTATTTTTTGTGCCAGAATGCTTGCAGGTGGGGAATACTCCTTGATAGGTGCTACACTTTCTCCAGCTTTTGAAATGGGAGATTACCACGATGTTGATTGCTCTGAACTGATTAAAAAATATCCACAACATAAAGAATTCTTAACAGGCTTTCTACATTAGGCTGAGGGAAAAAATATGAAAAAATTATTTAAAGAAGTAAGACTTGATGATATAATTACTGATATTTTGGTGAATAATGATAGAATAGAAAAAATCTCTCCCAAGATCTCAAGAGCTGATGCAGATGTATTTGAAGCTAATGGGATGATTGTCTTACCCTCTTTTGCTAACAGTCATACTCATGCAGCTATGACCCTTCTTAGGGGTTATGCAGATGATTTAGACCTCTTTGATTGGCTTAGTAATTATATCTGGCCCTTGGAAGCTAAGCTTACTGAAGATGATGTATATTGGGGGACTCGTCTAGCCTGTATAGAGATGATTAAATGTGGAACAACCTGCTTTAATGATATGTATTGGCATAGTAAAGCTACTGCTAAAGCTGTAGGAGATGCAGGAATAAGAGCAGTAATTTCCCAAGTTTTTATAGATCATAATGATCCTAATAATGTTCAAAAACAGATAGATAGTGCTGAAAACTTCTTCTCTGAGAATCAAGATAGCAAGAGAGTCAAGTTTGCCCTTGGTCCACATTCTATTTATACTGTATCTCAAGAATCATTAACTTGGATTGCCAAATATGCCCAGGAGAAGAAAAAATTAATCCATATTCATGTGGCTGAAACCCAAAAAGAAGTCCAAGACTGCCAAGCTAAGTATGGCATGACCCCAATAGAATATTTGCATTCACTAGGTCTGCTACAACCTTATAGTCTATTAGCTCATTGTGTTTGGCTGACTGAGAATGATGTAAAATTAATAGCACAAGCAGGAGCAAGTGTCTTGCATAATCCTGTTTCAAATTTGAAATTAGCTTCGGGTTTTTTCCCTTTGAAACTTCTAAAAAAGCATGGGGTAAGGATTGCTATAGGCACTGACGGAGCTTCTTCTAATAACAATCTATCTTCCTTAGAGGAAATGAAGTTTGCAGCTCTTTTACCAAAATATATTGAAATGGATCCAAAATTATATCCTGCTCAGGAAGTTTTTCGTGATGCTTCCTTATCAGGCTTTCAAGCTATGCAGATTGATGCCGGCTTAATTCAAGAGGGAAAATTAGCTGATTTTATCCTCTTGAAAAATGAAAATTTCTTGCTAACTCCTAACTATAATACTATTTCTAACTTAGTTTATAGTGCTGATTCCTCCTCTATCGACACTGTGGTCTGTAATGGTCAGATTGTAATGAATAGGGGGCAAGTAGCTGATGAAAGCTTAATAATCAATAAAGTTAACGAAATTAAAAACAAATTAACAAATAAACGAGGTAATAATGTCTAAAAGAGTAAAAATAAGTCTAATCTCATCTATAATCCTATTTGTCGTCATGCTGGCATTGAGCTATTTCGTGCCTTTTTTTAAGATAACAAATAGAATTATTGACACAATTCTAGCAATTTTTATTTCGTGCCTAATATATTATTTCTTCACCTACTTCCTAATCAAAGGGTTAGAAAGACGTGACGAAGAGAGGATGAAAAAATGAAGATTATCTTAGCTGCCGATCACGGTGGATTTGATTTAAAAGAGATTATTAAAGATTATTTATCAGAAAAATATGAAATTGAAGACTTAGGTACTTATAGCACTAGTTCGGTTGATTACCCAGATTATGGGATTAAAGCTGGTGAAGCTGTTATTAACGGCGTGGCTGATAAAGCTATTGTTTTCTGTGGAACTGGAATTGGAATTAGTATCGCTGCTAATAAAGTCCCCGGTATCCGAGCTGCTTTATGCCATAATGTCGAATATGCTAAACTTTCCAGACAACATAATGACGCCAATATCCTGGCTCTGGGAGGAAGATTTTTAAGCCCTCAAGAGGCAATAAATATCGTTGAAGCCTGGCTAAATACCGACTTCGAGGGTGATAGACATCAAAAAAGATTAAATAAAATAAACGTATATGAGAGGAAACATTAATGAAACACATTAAAGCTTATGACCCAGAATTATTTGAAGCTATGAATGATGAATTAATTCGTCAAACTGAAAACTTAGAGTTAATCGCTTCCGAGAACTTCACTTCTATGGCAGTTCTTGAAGCCCAAGGTTCTGTCCTTACTAATAAATATGCTGAAGGCTATCCTTACAGAGTATCTAAAAAAACAGGTAAAAGATCTTATAAACTTTACGGTCGCTATTATGGCGGTTGCGAAAACGTGGATATCGTAGAAAAATTGGCTATTGAAAGAGCTAAGGAATTATTCGGGGCTGACCACGCTAATGTTCAACCTCACTCAGGTTCTCAAGCAAATATGGGCGCCTACTTTGCTATTATTAAACCAGGGGATACTATTCTTACTCTAGAATTATCTCATGGCGGACACTTAACTCACGGCCATCCACTCTCATTCTCAGGACAACTCTACAATGTTATTCATTATACTGTTGATCAAAAAACAGAAATGTTCGATTATGACCAAATCAGAGCTTTAGCCTTAGAACATAAACCAGCTTTAATAGTTACAGGTGCTTCTGCTTATCCAAGAAAAATAGATTTCCAAAAATTCAGAGATATCTGTGATGAAGTCGGTGCAAAATTTATGGTAGATATGGCCCATATCGCCGGATTAGTAGCTGCAGGTGTTCATGACAACCCTGTTCCTTATGCTGATATCGTTACTACTACTACCCACAAAACTCTTAGAGGTCCTCGCGCAGGGCTTATTTTATGTAAAGAAGAGTATGCTGCAGCCGTAGATGCTAATGTCTTCCCAGGTATTCAAGGCGGACCGCTAGAACACGTAATTGCTGCCAAAGCAGTTGCTTTTAAAGAAGCGCTTTCTCCTGAATTTAAAATCTACCAAGAGCAAGTAGTTAAAAATGCAGCCAGATTAGCCCAAGAATTAATGGCTAATGGCTTTGAATTAGTCTCAGGTGGCACAGATAATCATCTTCTCCTAATCAACTTAGGAACTGCTGAATCTGGTAATCCTTCCGGTAAAGCTATGGAAGGTGCTCTTGATAAGGCCGGTATCACTGCTAATAAAAATACTGTTCCTTTCGATACTCGCTCTCCATTTGTGGCATCAGGTATTAGAATCGGTACTCCTGCCGTAACTACTCGTGGCATGAAAGAAGATGATATGAAAGTAATTGCTGACTTTATTAAGAGAGTCTATGATAATCACGATAATGAAGAAAATCTTGCTCAGATTAAAAAAGAAGTGAAAGAATTTACTGTTAATTTCCCACTCTATCCTGAGCTTTTAAATAATAATTAATTTCCTAGTTACCTAAAAGAGCAGATATTTTTGTCTGCTCTTTTTATAGCTAAATAAATATTTTTATCACGATATAAATTGTGGAACGCTTCTTGCATTATATAATATCAGTTTTCAGAGTTAGTCTCTCGAAAATCTTTAGCATTCTCCCCGGATGCTAAATTCTCTCAAATGTGCTTAGTGTGGGATTTACAGTTAAAGGTAGTGTGGTGGTATCTTTAACATGTAAATCCCGATTTTTTTATTCTAAACTTTTTAAATTACCGAAATCTCCTAAAATCCCCTAACTCGCGCCCTATCCAGGCTTGTATCACTATTTTTAACCAGAATCATCATTCAACCCAAATAATGCAGTAGACTTTGTAGTCCAGAATATCTAAACCATCCCTAAGCTCCAGGAGAACGATAAAAAAAGCTACAAAAGTGTCGCTCCTCTGGAGCTTGGAAAGAAGTGTGTCATTCTCATTCTACAAAGGTGTCGCTCCTCTGGAGCTGGAAGAATGGACATTACACTGTGTAAACAATGTGTATGATTGTACCATCTGTTTACTAAAATCTATTTACACTTGATGATATTTTTGGACAGATAAAAAATATTCGATATAAAAATAGTTATTAAACCCAAATAATGCAGTAGACTTTTGTGAATAGCACAATATTCTTCTGCAAAAATAACTTCCATAATTTTCAGGAATATATATATTATATGCCTTCAAATTCTGTAAGTTATTTTGCTAAAAGAATCTGCACTCTTCGCCTGTGATACGTAGC
>JAEKNW010000217.1 GCA_016838885.1 Candidatus Cloacimonadota bacterium | reverse complement strand
AATACGCTTCTACCATTGCTGAATTAACAGATGAATAAGCCCTTTTACGTGCTGAATTAATTATTCCTTTAACTTCTTTTATAAAATCATTTTGTTCTGAAACATTAGCCATTATTTAAATCTTCTTTTATCAGTTTTATTTGTTTGTTGCTTTTTTCAAAATAACTATGAAACTTTTCATAAGTATCACTACTAGAGTAAGTTTTTTCTTTCTCGACTTGGTATGTATTTTTTAACCGGAATGGTGCAGTAGAGCTTTAGTGAAAAGTGCAGATTCTTTTAGCAATTCCAAAAGAATATAGTGCTATTCTCAAAGTTTTACTGCATTATTTGGATTAAATAGATCAGGTAATAATTATGTCAAGAAAAAAACTTGCAACAGTAATTTATTTTTTTTAGAAGACTGTTCAACTATAAAGCCACCTTCCCTAATAGTTTATCCTTAAAGAAGTCAATAATATTGCACATCTTCTTGTTTTCTTGACATTTTATAATGATTGTTTATTGGTAACAAAGCCTCTTCACTGGGAATGCGGATGACCACATCCGCTTTCAAACGATAGCTTGGAAATTCTTAAAAATCCTCAAGGGATGAAAATATAATAGGCAGTGTTCGAAGACACTGTACCAAGTTCCCAACCAAAGATGAGCCCTACAGGGGCGATAATATTGATTTAAATCTTTGATTTTTTTCCATTTAAACCCACTATTTACATCTAATTGATTATCGCCCCTCCGGGGCTTAGGTTTGTGGGGGATTCTTACACAGGTTCTTTGAACCCTGCCTATTATATCTGCATCCCTTTGGGTTTAATAGTTAATTACATTTCACTTTGAGCAGTGATATAGTAGAATCTGATATGACCATTAGTAGAAGCTTGCCAGCTTGGATTCGTTACTGTAGTTTCAAGTGTCCATTCTGCTTTGGGCAGTTCAGGATCCACTGAAGAATAAATAGAATACCCTGCTGCACCGTCTACCGGACTCCAGGACAAGTTAATATTACCATTACTTTGAATAATCATAAGGTTTTCTGGAGTATCAATAGATTCGGGATTAACTTGAAGATGGATAAAAATATAATCTACAGGATTAGCAGGATCATTTCCTCTAACTTCAATTGTCCGGAAATAGTTACCCAGAGCAAGGATGGAACTATCACAAGTGATAGTTATGTCTTGATAACTCATAGCTGTTATTGAACCCGAACTTTGATTCAGAGACAGCCATTCCGGCCTGACACTTATCTCCACAGCTAAGCCATTTTGGACATAGTCGGTATTATAGGCAATAGATAAACCATCGTTACCTGTCGCATTTTCTATCCCTATGTTACAGTTAGTTTGATCTGACATATCATTGTATAAAAAGACAATATTTCCATTTGCATATAATACAACTTGGAAGGTTTCAAAATTTTGAGGATTTGAACTCACATATCTAGCTACTTGATTATATTCAACAATCAATCTTTCCAAGCTTTGATCATAATGATAATAAACATGTCCCCAATCAACATCTTCCACTAATCCCAGAGGTTTGAGGTCAGCAAAAAGAGGAGCAATCATATCATCAACGTTGCCATCTGGAGAAGGTATCTGACTACCATTATAGGCTGTAGCATTTTCTCCAAAAGTAAGGTATCCGTTAGAAGATATCTTAATGGAATTTTTCACCTCTCCGTAGAATGGGAAATCAAAAGGTAAGGCAATTTCTTTATAAGAATCATCAGCTGTGCTTGCCGAGTTATCATAATCTCCATTAGAAATAATTTCAGTACCTATTGAGCTGATATCCAACCAATTATATAAGCCTTCATAACCCGGAGTATCACTATCAATCCAAGAGTAGCCAAAAAGGTCTGGACCTCCGCTATTACGTGCTTGTCCCACAATTGACAGATTATAATTAAGAGTACTTCCTCCTTGATTACTTATTCTAAAATTATCCGTAGCACTTTCTCCTACAAATAAGTCCATATTTATTGATTCAGGAGATGTGGCCATCTGCGGAGGATTAAAACTCTGACCAAGTAACTGCAATTCAAGAGATGGATTAGCCGGATCATTGGAAGAGATCTGCATTATTTCGTTGTAAGTCATTACAGATGTAGGAGCAAATTGAACCGCTACTATGAGACTATCACCAGGGTTTATTGAGAAGTCTAAAGTATTTCTTTGGTCTCTATTCCCACTGTAAGTAGAACGAATTTCTTTCCAGCTCATTTCTCCTCTTAACTCATTGTTTGAGATGGTAAAATCAGTTGGACTTGCCATAGAACCTGTCAATTCAGAATAACCCACATTCTTTACAGTGAAAAAGTCTGTCTCGCTATAATTAACAAAGACTTCTCCAAAGTCAATAGAAGTAGGATTTATGGTTATGGATGGTTGAGTAGATCCGGTAGAAGGATAACTCAAATAATCAATCCAAGCACAATCAGACCCACTATCTACAGATCCATCCTTTGAGTAGGACCATTTTAAGATATGGTTACCGGAAGTAACATTAAAGCTTTCTTGAGACCAAGCTATATTTCCAGACCAAACGCCCTGCTGAACACCATCAATATAGAAGAATAATTTATCATAATTTGCTTCACTGGATACCTTCTTCCAAAAAGTAATTTGTCCTGCTTCTGTGAAATTCACAGCATAGCTTAAAGAACTAATCTGATTATGAGCGATATCACCGGAAGATAAAGAATAAGCTCCCTGGCATTGATTCGTATTATCGAAAAACCAAGGAGTATTTCCAGAGCTTGTCCAACCTGTAGCCAAGATACCTGTATCAAAGTTTTCATCAGCATCAAGAATTTCAATGCTTTCAGTATCTGAGTAAGAGGAAGTTCCTTCAGCATAATAGACCCTCATATTATAGTCGTAACTATCAGCTGAAAGGTTATTATCATAATACTCTCTTATCCCTGAATCATAAATACTCTCTATCTCACCACCATCCCTAAAGATTTTAAAATGTGAGAAATTAATATCAGAAGATTGGTACTCCCATGTTAAATGACCATTAACAGCTTGATGGACGGCAACTTCAAAGTTACTTACTCCACGTCCGTCGATTTCATACTCTACAAAATCTTCTCCATTATCACTGAATCTTATAAGTCCGGTCTGCCATGATTGGTCCAAGTAGGCTATATATTCTACACTATTACTGAAATCATGAGATTGACCTGTAAAATTGAAAGTAGAACCATTATCCAGCTCAACTTGAGCTACTAAAGGGAAATTCTCATTTGCATCACTGTAATCTAATGATATTGTAGTGTTGTTTCCTGAAACAGAATAATTAACATTGGCTAGAAGAGGTAATTGATTATTAAAGGGACTAAGTGTTTTATCATACAAGAAGAGGTAAGATTGTTTGCTTTGATCTGCGATGTAAGTGTCCTGACTGGTAGTAATATAACCGGTTGAGGATTTCAACTGTAAAGCATTGTAGCTATTTGGCCACACTGAGCTGGGAAGATTACTCAAATTACATGACATCTTCAAAGCTGAATTCGAAACATTTGTTTCTATCCCTGAAAGCCTGGTAATAGAATCCAAAGAGATCTCTGAGCCTATTATTTTATACAAACCCGATTGAAGATTTACAACAAAGGGGATATTAATATTAACATAGACCATGGCATAAGTTTCATTAGTAGGATCCCCCGGGAATTGAAATTCAGCGACATATACATAATATCGACTGGGGAAAAGACCTCCCGAGTTGGTTGGAAAACCGGTACTGGTATTATAGTTCTCCATAATATAATGAAGCTTGTTATCTGAATAGGCAAAGTAATCTGCACTAATATCTAAGTTATTGTAAGAACCTGCAGCCATATCTCCAATGGGATCATTTGATAAATTACTTAGGTTTCCGGTAGCTTGCGGAAATGTGTCCGATACTTTCTTAGGCATCAGATGGACGGAAGTATTCGTCTCATACCTCATCCGATAATCTAGATCATTTCCGGCATCTCCATTAAACTGAGCTTGGTAAGTAGTGCCATTCAGATATTGCATTGCTACATTACCTGAGCTGCTTCCACTATCATAATAAAAGACAGACGTACCGTTACTTGCAGGAGCTTCATAACGAAATGTGATTTGACCGGCGGAATTATAGGAAGAGTTTCTAACACTTTCCCAAATATTCCAATCCTGGGCAAACAAAGTAATACTCAATAACAATAATAAAAATATTAAACTCAATTTCTTCACTCTTTCCTCCCAAAATCTTAGTAATTTGAAAAATACAAACACTCAAATCCTTGTCAAGCAAATAAAAAGAGAATATCTCAAATAAAGAGACTCATAGCCACCGAAAGCACAGAAAGTAGCCTTTTCAGTCGGACGGTTTTTCTTCCGAAGCTTTAGCGAAGGGAGATGGACATCCTATCCGCCCCCAAGCTGTAAGCTTGGAAACAAACAATCTCCACCAGAGGAGCGAAACCTTTTAGATTGGAGATTCAAACTAACTTCCCAGCTCCAGAGGAGATATGAGGATTTTATGTAGCTCTTAATCCAGAAATTAAATCATAAACTTCACTCTCCTCAAGCAAGCTTCTTTCTTCTTCAATTGCAGAAGCCAATTCCTCTTCAGTTGGTAAGTAAAGTAGATACTTTGAAGCGAAAAGCTGTTTGCTTTCATTAAGGACAGAATATTTTACGATAGTATTATCTGTTTCACTACATAACAAAATCCCGATAGTTGGGTTATCATCATTAGCTTTTTTCAGGTCATCAAACATCCGAACATACATATCCATCTGCCCAACATCTTGGTGGTTTAGTTTTGTTGTTTTCAAATCAATCAAGACAAAACACTTAAGAATATAATTATAAAATACTAAATCGACAAAAAAATCAGAAGTTTCTGTTCTAATCAATTTTTGTCTTGCTACAAAAGAGAAACCTTTCCCCAGTTCTAACAGAAGTTGCTGGATATTTGTTAAAAGGGCTTCTTCTAATTTTGATTCAGTGTAACTGCTGCGTTGGGGAATATTAAGAAATTCTAAAACATACGGGTTTTTTACAAATTCATGATTGCTATTTTGTATAGATTCAGATTTCTGTTTCATTTCTTTAATAACTGGTGCTATATTTTGTGAACTTAATAACCTTTCGTAATAATGAGAATTGTAATTTCTTTCTAGAGTTCTTACGCTCCAGTTTTGGCAAACAGATTCATTTAGATAATACTTACGAGCATCACTATTAGATATTCTAATTAAACCCGAATGGTGCAGTAGAGCTTTAGAGAAGAGTGCAGATTCTTTTAGCAAAATAACTTACAGAATTCGGACGCATATAATATATATATTCGGGA
>JAEKNW010000216.1 GCA_016838885.1 Candidatus Cloacimonadota bacterium | reverse complement strand
CTCTCAACTCTCAACTCTCAACTCTCAACTCTCAACTCTCAACTCTCAACTCTCAACTCTCAACTCTCAACTCTCAACTCTCAACTCTCAACTCTCAACCCTAAACCCTCAGACTTTAACATTCCTCCAATTATATTCCGCTTTCCGCAGTCTATCCATAATCGCTACACCAATACCTTCTTCTGCTACAGCTTCAGCAATAATTAGGTCAATGCTATCATCATCTTCTAAATTATGCATAGCTTCGAACATATTTACAGCATAGTCTTTTAGGTCTTGTTTTTCGGAGACTCTAATTACTTTGCTAAAAGCAGATTCTAAGTTACCGGTAAAGGATATCAATCCAGCTTTAGATTTATCAATATTAAGAATATTACTATTATCTGCAAGTAGTAGTTTTTTTTGAGGACTATAGTGCGATTTCATCATTCCCGGGGCTGAAGCTTCTTCTATTGGAGTTTTATCATCATGAGGAAGATATTTCTCTAGTTCTTCTTTAGTGATAATCCCATTACGTAAGATTTGAAAGCCATACTTGGTGAATTTTATAATTGTAGATTCGATCCCAACACTTGTTTTTCCACCGTCAAGAATATAATCAACCTTAGCGAGTTTTTCTTTAACATGTGAAGCTAGGGTTGGGCTTATTGAACCGAATTTATTAGCACTTGGAGCTGCGATGGGACATCCTGATTTGGAAATCAAGTCCAGGGCTACTTCATTATTTGGCATTCTAATGCCGACAGTTGGTAAGCCGGAAGTTACTATGTCCGGAACAATATCACTCTTAGGTAAGACCATAGTCAGAGGACCCGGCCAGAAGTGTTTAGCAATAATGAAAACTCGTTCATCATGATGAGCAGTGAGTTGATCAAGTTCTTTTAAATCAGCAATATGAACGATGAGTGGGTCGAATGAGGGACGTTCCTTAACCTCAAATATTCTAGCCACAGCTTGTGGATTTAAGGCATTTGCCCCTAAACCATAAACTGTTTCAGTGGGGAAGGCAACTAATTTCCCCTCTTTGATATATTTTGCTGCGACTTCAACATTGCTCATCTAGTAATTCTCCTTTTGTTTACACTTAGATAATTTATAAAAAAGACAAGACCTCCAAAGAAACTCATCATACTTGCCAAAATAATTGAAGATGTGTAAGAAGCACTTAGGTCAAACAAGTAACCTCCACTGAGAGGTCCGGTGATGCCGGCGATGGCATAACCCATGAAAATATAGGGGTAAACCTGACCGAGTTTATTCATCCCATATCTTTGAGCAGTCTCCTTGGCAAAAAGAACAAAATTACCACCAAAGCCAAAGCCAATAAGGGAAACGATAGTTAGGTATGATGGACCCGTGAGATTAAATAGAGTCAGAGATAAAATGGCTATAGCTTGAATAAAGAGATCTATAAAAATAATGAGATTGGTTTTTAAATAGTCGCTGATAAATCCCCAGAAAATTCTGCCTAAGAAGTTTGAAAGAGCAAAAAAGGCAATACCCAGGACTATTATATGGTCAGAGATATTATATTGACTTCCAATCATTCTTAGAGAACCAATGATAAGGAGACCTGCAAAGGTACCTAAGAATATTCCTAAGAATGATTTAAGAAAACCGGATGATTGGATTAAAGCCTTAGGTTTGATATTTTCAAGATTCTTAGATTGAATATTACAGACAGCATAAATGAAATTAGAGAAGACTAGAATAATTACCCCATAGAGAAGTCCAAAAAACTTCATAAGTTCAAGGGCATCATAGCCATTATTAAGAATAATTTCAGCTAATTCTGACATGAAGACAGCACCTAAGCCAAAGCCGGCAGCTACAAGTCCGGTAACTAAGCCTTTCTTTTTGGGGAAGCATTGAACCGGAAAAGTTATTGAAAGCCAATAACCTAATCCTGTCCCAATCCCTGCCAATAAGCCTGTACCAACTAATATTAGATAGAAGTTTCCCTTAGAATATCCCGATAACAAGTAGCCTAATAAGAAAAATACTCCAGATAAGTATCCTATAAATCTGGGGTGATTTTTAAGTCTTGAAAGTCCGATAATTATCATTGTTAGTGGGAATATTAAGATGACTGTTCCAAAGATAATCTGAGATTGAGAAGCAGAAAAAGAGTAATTCTTAATTAATTCTGAAGCAAAAATACTCCAAGCATAAATACTGCCTATACATAGCATAATTATGAAAGATGAAAGTAAGTTTAAATATTTTTTCACTTGTTCTTAAATCTGCTTGTTTAAGTTATTTGCTTTGGTCATTACTGTTTCTTTGAGTTCTCTTTTATAAGCGAGTATCTTTTCTTGGATGGCTTGATCCTTAGTAGATACGATCTGAGCTGCTAAAATACCTGCATTTTTAGCACCGTTAAGAGCGACTGTAGCAACAGGAACCCCACCAGGCATTTGCAGGATAGAGAGAACCGAATCCCAGCCATCAATAGAATTACTGGATTTGATTGGCACACCTATTACAGGTAGGGGAGAGATGGCTGCAATCATACCTGGTAAGTGAGCAGCACCACCCGCTCCGGCGATGATTACTAATATTCCACGCTTATGAGCATTAGAAGCGAAATCAAATAGCTTTTCAGGGGTTCTGTGAGCTGAAACTATATCAATCTCATAAGCTATTCCAAAATTATCTAATATCTCTGCAGCACTTTTCATAATGGGTAGGTCAGAATCTGAACCCATAACTATTGAAACTAATATCTTTTTCATGATTTTACCTTTATTAAATTTTTGACTGTCTGAGCTTTTGCTAAAGCAGACTCTAAGGTTGATGCTAATACTGTTACATGTCCCATCTTTCTGTAAGGCTTGGTTATCTTTTTACCATAAAGGTGGATTTTTACACCCTCGATAGCTAAGCTTTTCATTAAACCCTCATAGTGAGCAGGGCCTTCATATCCAGGTTCACCTAAAATGTTAATCATAACAGAGGGAAGTTTGATTTGGGTACTTCCTAAAGGGAAATTAAAGACAGCTCGTAAGTGTTGCTCAAACTGAGAAGTTATCACACTCTCTATGGTATGGTGTCCGCTGTTGTGTGGACGGGGAGCAACCTCATTAACAAATACTTGCCCTTCCTTATCAACAAATAATTCAACAGCTAAGAGTCCTTCCATGTTCAATAACTCCATGATTTTTTTAGCAAGATTAAGGGCTGTCTCTGCTTGTTTAGGTGTGATCGATGCCGGACAAATTAATTTATCAACAAGATTGGCATGGTGATCAAAAAGCATTTCCACAACAGGATAGCAACGTATTTCCCCATTTTTGTTCCTGGCGATAATGACTGCAATTTCCTTGTCAATCTGAATCTTTTCTTCTATAATTGAAGGTCCTGGGAGTAGTTTATCTAAATCATCTTCATCAGTTATGACAGAAACTCCTCGACCGTCATAACCACCTTTTCTTAGCTTCTGGACAAAGGGAAATTTTATCTTTCCTTGTGATATGCTTTCAAGAATATCTTTTTGGGAATCACAGAGCATATAAGGGGAGGTTGAGATCATATTCTTAGCATAAAAATCCTTTTGCAAGCCTTTATCTTGTATTAATTCTAAGATATCAGGATCAGGAACAACTTTATGCCCTTCAGCTTTTAATCTCTGTAAAGCTTCAATATTAACATTCTCAATTTCAAAAGTCAATAGATCAACCTGCTTTCCAAATTCATAAACTGCTTGGAAATCACGATAATCTCCTTTAACAAAATGATTTGCTATATTTCCGGCAGGGCATCCTGCATCATTATCTAATACATAAGTTACTAAATCCCATTTGCTTGCTTCCTGTATAAGCATTTTACCCAGCTGGCCACCTGTTATTACACCTAACTTAAAATCTGAATTAACTATTCTTTCCATCTGTTTTTTCTCTTTATCTTCTTGGTTAATGATCAATACTTCTCAAAAGTTATTTATTATAAGTCAGTGCAGAAAAATAGTCCGAATACTGTCAAGAATTTTCTCTTTTAACCAGAATGGTGCAGTAGACCTTTGCGAATAGCACTATCTTCTTTTGCATTCTTCCCCTGTGATAACTACTATAGTTCTATAGCACCATTCAGGCTAAAAATCATAATCACAGCCGCAATGAAGGTCGTAATGGCAAAGATTACCTTGAGATGTTTGGGATTGGTTTTTAGGGCTAATTTGCCACCTAAGACTCCTGCTAGAATGGCAGCTAGAGCTAAAGGGATGGCATATTGAGCTTCGAAGTGTCCTCTTAAGGCATGACCTGAAAATCCCATTATGGCAGTAGCTGCAATCATCGCAGAAGATGTACCAACTGCGATATGCATAGGGACTCCACAGAGTAAAACCATTAGAGGTATTTTGAAGGAACCACAGGAGATTCCTACTGCCCCGGCTACTAAACCGGCAAAAGCAGTGATTGGAATTGTGTACCATAAATTAACAACATAGTCTTGACCTCCGAAGCTACGGTGCCAATATCCAAATCTTTTTGTTGTTTTAATAGGTTTTTCCTTAACTTTAAAAAGCATAGAAATACCTGCTAAAACTAAAAATATTGATAAGATTGTCTTGAGGTTGGAACCACTTAAATAATTTGAGTAGTATCCACCCACAAAGGCCATGATATCTGTGGGAGGGTCTATTACTAAGGCTAGCTTCCAATCAACCATTTTTCTTTTTTGAAAAACCAGCATCCCTGTCAAAGCAGCCATCAGAAGAATGAATTGTCCCATAGCTGCAGCTTGATGCATGCCTAATCCTGCTATTACAAGCAAAGGAACATAAAAATTTCCCCCGCCTCTTCCTGACATAGTCATAATCAGGCCGATCACAAACACTGCAATAGTAACTATTATTATCTGAGACATGGACTTTATTTAGATTGAATATGTTTGAGTATTTTCCCGGGTTTTAACTCGTTAGCGAAAGCTGCAATATTCTCTTCTATGATTTTAACTTTTTCATATCCTTTTGAACGTAAGTAGAGATAGGTCATTGAAGAACGGG
This sequence comes from Candidatus Cloacimonadota bacterium, assembly GCA_016838885.1. GTDB lineage: Bacteria > Cloacimonadota > Cloacimonadia > Cloacimonadales > JAFGVF01 > JAEKNW01. The sequence goes on along the minus strand of JAEKNW010000216.1, from coordinate 426 downwards.
TTCCTGAGGAGCAGAAGATGCCAATATTTTTATCTAAAGGGATTTCAGCTAATCTGTCTGGGATTTCTTCTATAGGGATGTGGATTACCGGGATATGATGTTTTAAATTAAAAGATAGTGTCTCAAATTCTTCATTAGATCTAACATCTAGAAATATTGAGTTAGGGGTAGATAAGTGTTGTGCTCCGGCTACTTTATGCCTACTGTTTCCAAAGAAATCAAACTTCATTGATCTCATTACATTGTCTATTTGATTCATATTTTTTCTCCTATTCTAGTTAACCCAAATAATGTAGAAGACCTTTAGTGAAGAGCTCTTTACTAGACTTCTACTGCACCATTCGGGTTTAACCCAAATAATGCAGTAGATCTTTGAGAATAGCACTATATTCTTTTGCAAAAGTAACTTCCATAATTCTCCCGAAT